>JAIOAS010000146.1 GCA_019873725.1 Chloroflexota bacterium
CGCTTGGCGAGTCGTTGGCCAAAGTCGGGCGGTGCATCTTTCAACCCGAATGAGCAACAGAGGCAAGCTTTACCGTCTGGAAGGCGTTGTCCTGAACCGGCGTGACCACGGTGAGGCCGATCGCATCGTGAAACTGCTCACCCCTGAGGGGAGTGTGGATTTGCTGGCGAAGGGTATCCGCAAGCCGCGCTCGCGCAAGGCCGGTCACCTCGAACTCTTCGCCAAGACGCAAGTGCTGGTCTCGCGGGTCACGGGATCGTGGGATATCGTCAGCCAGGCCGAGGCGCTGCAAGTGCGTTCGCATTTGCAGGAGGACTTCCGCCTGGGCACTTACGCGCGCTACGTCGCCGAATTGGCGATTCGTTTTTTCGAGGGCGAGGCCGATCCGCAGTTGTACGCGCTGGTGGATGATGTGCTGGCGCGGTTGGACAGGGACACCCCCCCTGAACTGTTGACGCGCTGGTATGAACAGCAGTTGCTGGCGCTGGCCGGCTTCCGCCCGGAGTGGGGGACCTGCGTGGGCGAGCGGGGCGATGATCTGTGTCATACCCCCCTGCGTCCCCGCGCCGACGATCAGCGCCCCTACGGCCTCGATCTGGAGCGCGGCGGCGCGGTTTGTCACGAGTGCTTTGTGTCGGAGACGCGCGCGCATACTGTGCGTCCGCTATCGCCGAGTGCGCTTTCGTGGTTGCAGGCGTTGCAGCGTCGCAGCTTCGACGAGGTGACGCAGTTCACTTTGCCGGAACGCACTGCCAAAGAGCTGGCCCAGGCGATGGAGCAGTACATCGCCTATCACCTGGAACGCCGACCGGCCGCGCTGCGGTTGTTACACGACGGCCGGGGGTAGGGATTTGTCAACGGATTGAACGGATTTCAACGGATTTTTGTTTGATGCCGTGTGTTTCGGGGGCTGTTGCCGCAGCGGGGGGTAGGGATTTGTCAACGGATTGAACGGATTTCAACGGATTTTTGTCTGATGCCGTGTGTTTCGTGGTCTGTTGTCGCAGGCGAACTTATGACGAAGGTTGTGGATTGGCTATTGGCAGGCGAGCCGTGGGTCGAATATCGCGCGCGGGTGGACTTGCTGCGTCAGCCAGAGGACGAACCACAGGTCGCGGCGGCGCGGCAGGCGATGCTCGCGCATCCGCAGATACAGGCGTTGCTGGCGGAACTCTTTGCATGGCCCGGCCCGCCACTGAAGCGTCACAACGATGCGAGTCATCTGCTGCACAAGCTGGCGTTCGTCGCCGATGTGGGGCTGCGCGTAGGCGATGCCGGCGTTAACGACATTGTTGCGCGTGTGCTGGCGCACCAGTCTGCGCAGGGGCCGTTTCAGGTGGTGGTCAACATCCCCACGCACTTCGGCGGCAGTGGTCAGGATGAGGCGAACTGGGCGCTGTGCGATGCGCCGCTACTGCTTTATGCGCTGGTCAAATTTGGCCTGGGCGACGACGCGCGAGTGCAGGCGGCTGTTGAGTATCTGGTGGATTTATTGCGTGACAACGGTTGGCCTTGCGCCGGTGCGCCAGAGATGGGTAAGTTTCACGGCCCCGGGCGGGCCAGTGACCCGTGCCCCTATGCTAACTTGCTTATGCTCAAGCTGCTGGCTGAACTGCCCGCGTGGCGGGATTCTGCGGCAGCACACACCGGCGCAGAGACGTTGCTCGACCTGTGGGCGCATCGCAAAGAGCGGCGGCCCTACCTCTTCGCGATGGGAACGGACTTCGCCAAACTCAAGGTGCCGTTCATCTGGTACGATATCTTGCACGTGTTGGATGTGCTCTCGCGCTTCCCGTGGCTACGCGATGATCCTCGTGTGCAGGAAATGGCGGCGTTGGTGGTTGCCAGGGCTGATGCGGACAATCGCTTCACGCCTGAATCCATCTGGACGGCGTGGAAGGGCTGGGATTTCGGCCAAAAGCGCGCCTTCCCGCTGGCTGACGCTGCTCGTTGTACGCATGGTGGAGCGTTTATCTACCACGAATCTTCACGAATCTACACCAATGTTTTCTATTCATGGAAATTAGTGTAGATTCGTGGTTAATCTTGGGGGATTGGATGAATACAGAACCATTTTTTGCACCGGATCAATATGTCACCGAAGCGTTTACCGTCCGCAGTTACGTACCCGGCGACGGGCCATTGCTGGCGGAGGCGGTCAATGCTTCGTATGAGCATCTGACGCGCTTTCTCCCGTGGGCCAAGCCGCACACCGATGAGACCGAGGCTGAACAAACCGTGCGGCGCTTTCGCGGCGAATATCTGCTCAACACGAATTTTGTCTTGGGCATCTTTTCGCCTGACGGCAAGCGGTTGCTAGGTGGCTCCGGTTTTCATCTGCGTGAAGGTGACTTGAGCAATCGTGCCGCTGAAATCGGTATGTGGATTCGCGCCGATGCTGCCCGGCAGGGTTTGGGCACGCGGGGCTGCGCGCGATTCTCACCTGGGGCTTCAGCGAATGGCCCTGGGAGCGTCTTACCTGGCGCTGCAATGAAGAGAACGTCGCCAGCCGCCGCACCGCCGAAAAAGCTGGGATGCAGCTCGAAGCCCGTTTCCGCGCCGCCATCCGCCTACCCGACGGCACACGCGAAACCACGCTGGCTTTTGCCGCGTTGAAGAATGAATGGGTGAGTGGTAATCGGTAACTGGTGATCAGGCTTTATTCGCTCATTTGCTGATGCTTTCATTCGCAATTCGTAATTCGCACAGGAGGTTACAATGGACGTTTTTGAAGCCATTCGTACCCGGCGCAGTGTGCGCCAGTTCACGGGAGAGACAATCCCGCGTGAGGATTTGGAGAGGATTGTGGATGCCGGACGGCTCGCCGCATCGGGCAGCAACAAACAACCGTGGGACTTCATCGTCATCACCGATCGTGCGATGATCGGACAGTTGGCAACAACTTCGCAGTGGATCGAGAAGGCCGGCGCGATGATTGCCGTGGTCATGGACCCGGAATCGCGTTGGTGGGTGGAAGACGGCGCCGCTGCGGTGCAGAATATGCTCCTCGCCGCCACGGCGCTCGGCTACGGGACGTGCTGGCTTGAAGGCTACACCCTGCGCCACGAGGATGCCTTCAAGGCCCTGCTCGGTGTCCCGGCGGAGAAACGACTGATGGTATTGGTGCCCGTCGGCGTGCCGGTTGAGTGGCCCACCAAAGAGAAGAAATCGCTCGCAGAAGTCATTCACTGGGAGCGGTACTGAGGTGAGCACACAGCGAATCCTTTTCATCGGCAACAGCTATACCTATTGCAACGAGCTGCCCACACTCGTCGCGCAGTTGGCGGCGGCCGGTGGGAAAGACGTGGCGGTGCATCAGGTCACGGCCGGCGGGGTGACGCTCGAATGGCACGCGCAGAACGAAGCCACCCTCGCGGCATTGACTGAACCATGGGACATCGTGGTTTTGCAAGAGCACAGCATCCGCCCGATCCAGGACACGCCGAAAATGGCGATGGCCGCGGCGGCATTGCAAGCGATCATCGCCTCCACCGGCGCGCAGACCGTGCTCTTTATGACATGGGCGCGCCAGCACTTCCCGGAGATGCAGGCCGGGCTGGCGCGCGTCTACAACGCGGTCGCGCAGGACATCGGCGCGCGCGTCGCACCTGTGGGCCTGGCGTGGGAAGCTGCGCTCATCGCCGACCCGTCGCTGGCGCTGCACACTGAGGACAAGAGCCACCCTACGCCCCTCGGCTCGTACCTGGCGGCGTGCGTCTTCTATGCGACGTTCTTCGGCGAGAGTCCCGTGGGCCTGCCGGCGAAGCTTATGACGACGGGCGGCGAGGTGCTGGTTGCGATACCAGAGGCGCAGGCGCGGTTGGTACAAAGTGCGGCCTGGGAGGTTTGTTCGAAGAGTTGATTAGCTTCGCCGAACTTCGCGGAAGAGGAAACTGCAATGAGGTCTGAAAGAGCAGAGAAACTGCGCGCTACGTTTTCCCTGTTAGTGACCAGCCTGGTTGTTGTGTCCATAACGGGGGTGATCTTGACCGGAGTGCTGACCGCGTTCAAGCAGATGACCTGGGCCGTTGGCCTTTTTATCACGCTGAAGATACTCATTGCTATGCTACTCGGTGGGGTTCTGGGTTTAGGGATAGGGCTCTCTGTTGGGCGCAAACAGGTTATCCTCTTCAGTCTTTTTGCATTGGCGCTGTTTGTGTCGATTGTGTTGGTCTATGTCCGCGTCTCCAACCTGCTATCTGAGCACACCCCAGCGATGCGAGGATCTGTTGCGCCTATTGCGGAATCCTTGCGTGATGTTGGATTCATCGTAGGCATTGTGGCGGGTTCGCATCACTTTATTGCCGTGCGGGGAAAGGATCACTCGGCAGACAGGTCCGGCGAGTGAACCCATGCACCAAAGCCGCATCCTCCTCGATGATTGCGCCTTGCAGCCGTTCTGGAACTGAATACTTTCATTCGTACATGGATCAGCACGGATTTCACGGATAAAATCCAGAAGAAAATCCGTGTTTTCTGTGAAATCCGAGTACCAAATCGGCTGCTCGTTGGCGCGCACAAAAAATCCGTTATAATCCGTTGAATCCGTTGCTTGTCAATAGCTGCGGGCGCGGCGGTGCGGCGTGGTCGCATAGGTACAAAAAAATCCGTTATAATCCGTTGAATCCGTAGCTGCGGGCGCGGCGGTGCGGCGTGGTCGCATAGGTACAAAAAATCCGTTATAATCCGTTGAATCCGTTGACATGATCTGAGGTGAATCCTATATGCTGACATTTCAAGAAGTCCTTCTCCGTTTGCAACGCTACTGGGCCGACCAGGGCGCGCTGCTCTGGCTGCCGTACAGCGAAAAGGTTGGCGCGGGCACGATGAACCCGGCGACCTTCCTCCGCGTGCTGGGGCCGGAACCCTGGAACGTGGTCTACATCGAGCCGTCGTACCGGCCCGACGACGGGCGCTACGCCGAGAACCCCAACCGGATGCAGATGCACACCCAGTTGCAGGTCATCCTCAAGCCCGATCCCGGCGACCCGCAGGAACGCTACCTCAAGAGCCTCGAAGCCATTGGCATCCGCCGCGAGGAGCACGACATCCGTTTCGTCGAGGACAACTGGGAAAGCCCGGCGCTCGGCGCGTGGGGCCTGGGGTGGGAAGTCTGGCTGGACGGGCAGGAGATCACGCAGTACACCTACTTCCAGCAGGCCGGCGGCATCAACCTGGAGATACCCTCCGTCGAGCTGACTTACGGTCTGGAGCGCATTGTGATGTACCTGCAAAATGTCCGTTCTGTGTGGGATATCGCCTGGGACGACAATCATACCTACGGTGAAATTCTGGCCGACCAGGAAGTGGACCATTGCCGCTACGAGTTTGAGTACGCCGACATCAACCGCTTACAGGCGATGTATGACTTGTTCGAGAAAGAGGCGCTGCTCAATCTTCAGCATGGGTTGGTGGTGCCGGCTCTCGATTACATTCTGCGTTGCTCACACACATTCAACCTGCTCGACTCGCGCGGGACGGTTGGCGTCACCGAGCGGGCCGTCTTCTTCAAACGGATGCGCGACCTGGCGCGGCAAGTCGCCGAAGCCTATCTGGCGCAGCGCGACCGGGCCGGTTTTCCGTGGGAAAAGCGTCCCGGATTAACGTCGGCCTGGGCCTCGCCGGGTGCGTTGATGCACCTGCCTTTGGAGGAGAAGATGCCGCCGTCAGTCGCAGCGGCTCCTGTGGAAGGACGCGCGCCGTTCCTCTTCGAGCTGGGCGTGGAAGAGCTGCCCGCCTCGCACCTGACCGGCGCACTGGCGCAGTGGCGCGAGCTGGTGCCCGCCGCCCTCGACGCGGCGAAGCTGGCCCACGGCGACGTCCACATCTGGGGCACACCGCGCCGTCTGGTAGTCTACGTGGCGGATATGGCCCTGCGGCAGGCCGATGAAACGCTGGAAATCAAAGGCCCGCCGGCCAGCGCCGCCTTCGACGCAGACGGCAATCCGACGCGCGCCGCGCAGGGCTTCGCCCGCTCGAAGGGCGTGGACGTGACGGATTTGATCGTCCGCGAGACGGAGGGTGGGGCGTACATCTTTGCCACTCAACACATCCCCGGCCGCCCCGCCGCCGAGGTCCTGGCGGAACTTATACCCGATTGGATCGCCAAACTGCGTTTCCCGCGCGCGATGCGTTGGAACAAAACCGGCGTCGCCTTCAGCCGGCCCATTCGCTGGCTGCTGGCGCTCTTGGGCGAGGACGAAGTCCCCTGTAGTTACGCGGGTTTACAAAGCGGGCGCATCACCCGCGGCCCGCGCCCGGCGGGATCGCCCGAAGTGGCGCTCGGCGCGGCGACGGATTACCGCCCCACGCTGACTTCCTACGGCGTCCTTGTGGATCAGGATGCGCGCAAGGCAGAGATTCTGCGCCAGGCGCAGGCCGTTGCAGCGGAAGTCGGCGGGCAAATCCCCGACGATCCGGCGCTGTTGGAGGAAGTGACCAACCTGGTCGAAGTGCCGACGGCCTTGCTTGGCTCATTCGAGAAACGTTATCTCACGCTGCCGCAGGACGTGCTCATCGCCGTGATGAAAAAGCACCAGCGCTACTTCCCCGTGCTCGATGCGCGTGGGCGTATTATGGCGCACTTCGTCGCCATCCGTAACGGCGGCAGCGAGCATCTGGACCTCGTCCGTCAGGGCAACGAGGACGTCATTCGCGCGCGCTACGCCGATGCGGAATTCTTCTACAATCAGGATTGCCGTCGTCCCCTGGCGGACTACCGCGACGACCTGGCGAAGCTGACCTTTCAAATGGACTTGGGGTCGATGTTGCAGAAATCTGAGCGGTTGGAGAAGCTCGCGCCGTGGGTGGGCGAGCAGTTGCGCCTGTCCGCCGAGGATATGGCGACGCTCACCCGCGCGGCGTATCTGGCGAAGGCCGACCTTGCCACGCACATGGTCGTGGAGATGACGAGCCTGCAAGGCATCATGGGGCGCGAGTACGCCAAACGCTCCGGCGAACCGGTGGCGGTTGCGCAGGCGATCTTTGAGCACTACCTGCCGCGTGCGGCGGGCGACAAGCTGCCGGAGAGTTTACCGGGCGTTGCGCTGGCGCTGGCGGACCGGCTGGACAGCCTGGCGGGCCTGTTCGCCGTGGGCCTCGCGCCGACGGGGTCGGCGGATCCCTACGGCTTGCGGCGGGCCGCGGCGGGCGTTGTGCAAATCCTGTTGGAGCGCGGGTTGTCGTTCTCCACACGGGCAGCCCTGGCGGAAGCGGCGCGCGCGCTGCCGGTAGAGGTGTCGCCGGAAAGCCTTGCCGCTGCGGTGGACTTCATCGTCGGGCGACTCCAGGTGGTGCTGCGCGAGACCGGTCTGGCCTTCGACGTGGTCGAGGCGGCGCTGGCGGCGCGGGGCGAGAATCCCGTGCTGGCCCGCGAGGCGGCGCAACAGCTCACCAGTTGGGTCGCCAAAGCCGAGTGGAGCGTGCTGCTCGACAACTACGCACGCTGCGTGCGCATCACCCGCGACCAGCCATGCTTTACGCTGGATGCAGCGCTGCTGCGCGAACCCGCCGAGCAGGCGCTTTACAAGGCGCTGTGTACCGCCGAGGCCGCCGTCAGCCCGGAAAGTGACGTGGACGGCTTCCTCACGGCATTCACGCCACTCGTGCCGTTCATCCAGGCGTTCTTCAACGAGGTGTTGGTGATGGACAAGGATACCGCGCTGCGGGAGGCGCGCCTGGCGCTTTTGCAGCGCATCGCGGGGCTGGCGGAGGGGATTGTGGATTTAAGCAAGCTGGAAGGGTTTTAGCCGTCAGCTTTCAGCCGTCAGTTTTTGTGCTTCCCGCCCCCGTCTCGGGGGCGGGTTTATTGTGGTCAGTCGTCGCTTTTTATTCTGCATCACGAACTTATTTCTCTACATCCCGGTTTTTCTCTTGTTCGGCGAGCAGGCTGGCGAGCAATTGCGCCTGGATGGTTGGCGCAGGTTGCGTGTCGGCCGGCGGGCTTTCTGGCGGCGTTTCTTCATGCAGCCATTCCTGGAGGGCGCGTTCGGCGTCATCGTCGGGCAGGTCAAGGACCGCGGGAATGTCCGGCGCTGGTGGTTCGGCAATCTCCGGCGGGGACTGAACGGGGGCGGCTTTATCCGGCTCTGGGGAAGGGCGCGTTGTCTTTGGCGATGCAAGGGGAATGGCGGCGCGTGGCGTGGGCGGCGATTCGACGCCGAGCCATTCCAGATCGCCCATATCGGCGAAGGGGTCGTTGCCCAGGATGTGAACGGGATGCGGGTCTTCTTTACTCGTCATTGCGCAGTACTCTTTCCACCAAACGTGCGTAATCCAACGCCCCATAGCTATCCGGCGCGTACTCGAAGATGCTTTGTTGATGGCTGGATGCCTCAGCGAGCTTCACATTCGCGCGAATTGGCTCGGCGACTTTACCCCGGAAGTAATACTCGAGCAGTTGCATCACTTCGCGGTCTTTGCGCAGACGCTCGTAGTACATCGTCGGCACCACCAACGTCAGCTTCAGGTGATGATCGGGGATGCGCCCGATGGTCTTGAGCGTATTGATGACCTGGCGGATGCCGACCATAGCGAGATAGTTCATGGAGACCGGGGTGATAAGTTCGGTGGCGTAGAGCAGGGCATTGTGGGTGAGCATACTGATGCTGTGCGAGCAGTCGAGCAGGATATAATCGTAGCTGTTGATGTGTTTCATGGTATGGTAGAGGACGCGCCGCGAGACGCGCTCGTCGGGGAACTTCCAGAGTTGTGCTTCGGCATGCACCAGGGCGTGACTGCCGAGAATCAGGTCGAGGTTTTCCCGCGCCGGGACGATGCATTGTTCGGGATCGGCGTAGCCGAGCATCACGTCGGCGACGCTGCGCGTGTGCCGGACGCCCAACCATGTCCCCAGGCTGCCCTGTGGGTCCATGTCAATGCACAACACGCGCGCGCCGCGCAACGCCAGCCCCGCACCCAGGTTGACGGTTGTGGTTGTCTTGCCTGTCCCGCCTTTGTAATTGAGGATGCTGATGATGCGAGTCATTGCGCTATACCTTTGGACTTACAGGATCATCGTACAGTAAGCAAGGTCGTGTCGTTAATTTTGCTCTCCAAAAAACGTGTAATTTCCTGTAACTCGATTTTAGGATTGGCCTGCAAACCCAGACATTCGGCGATACCAGCTACATCGGTGCTAAGGCGCGGCTCGGCTTGTATGTGGGTTGCGACGGTGTACAGTTCAAGTACTTTACTCATAATAACCTCATGCAGCGTTGTTCGGCAAGATTTAGATAGTCTTGGCTGATATCAATGCCCACCGATTTGCGAAATAGCGTTCGAGCGACCAGATTTGTTGTGCCGGTTCCGCAAAAGGGATCGAGAACAAGGCCACTTTCTGGACAGGTTGCCAGAATGGGGATTTTGCATAGGTCTTCAGGATAGGGTGCGAAGTGTAGTTCTCTGGATTGCGTATCCTCCGGCAGAATATCCCAAACGTCACCGGGTTTGCTGCCGTCAGGGTTGTATTTGAGGAAGTAAAAGCCTTTATCTGCCAACTCACGCGCGCGCCCGGAGACTTGTTGTGAATCGGAGTGTGTGGCGCGCTGCTGCCCGCGAATAATCATCCTGAAATCGGCCACTTCTCCCAGGCGTACTTTGTTGAGCATTGTTTCCAGGGCTTCCATCGCGGCCTTCTTTTCGACTTCGGATAACGCCGTGGACAGTTCGATTTGGCGTTTGTAACGGACCCCGGTGACGCCGGTGGCCGAAACCACTGCGCCATTAACGATTTTCGTTTTGCGTGGATTGGCGCGGATGGCGTCCACGTTGTAATAGTAGCCCTTTTCCATTTGCACAAAATGGAAGACGTTCTCGTGAACGTTGCGTAGACGGTCATCGGTGTTGTCTGGCCCCCCTTTGACCTTGTGCCAGATCACGCTGTTCCGCAGAATCCATCCTTGTTCATCGGTCAATGCCAACGCGACTCGCCAGGGCAAACCTAAAAGATGCTTGTTGTAATAGGCATCGCCAATGTTGAGCCAGAAAGAGCCTTGCGGTTTGAGTACGCGCTTAACTTCAGCAAAGACCGCCAACAGGTGGTTGATGTAATCGTGGTAATCGCCTTCCATACCAATGCCGCCGTTGCTGTATTGGCGTTGCCCCCAATACGGCGGACTGGTGATGCAGCAGTCGAAAGTCGCCGACAGGATTTGTTGCAGCACTGTGGCTGCGTCACCGAGGATGAACAACGGCGCGGTATCCGTGTTTGCCGTGTAGGCAGTTATAAGGGTGTCGATGTGTGTCTGTACGATGGTCATTTTCACCTCGTTACGCATAGTATACCTTGAAAATGTCCATTTAGACAGTGAATCTAATGACAGACCTGACAGGTTTTCTGAAACCTGTCAGGTCTGTTGATCGTGAAATCGATATTTCCCGAAACCCGTTAGCTCTGCTATAATGGGTGCACGACACAACGAGGAGGTGATGTGTGGTCACGTTTGCGTTGGCAGTGACCCCGGTTTCGCCGGATGTGGCAGCGAATTTGAACATGATGGTGCGGATGGCGCAAACGGCGGCGGATGCCGGGGCCGATGTTGTGCTGTTCCCGGAAGCGGCGCTAACCGGCTTGATCAACGACGACAACCCCGCGCATGATTTGTCACTTGGTCAATCGGTTCCCGGCCCGGCGATAGAGGTGTTGTCCGCTGTGGCGCAGGCGCGCAGTTTGTGGATTGCTGTCGGGTTGCTAGAGCGTGACGGCGCACGGCTGTACGATACAGCGGTGCTACTATCGCCCACGGGCGAAGTTGCGCTCAAGTACCGGCGCATCACGCCCGGCTGGCATGGGCAACACGCCGATCCGGCGGTGTATGGGCATGGGACTGCTGTTTCTGCCGTACAGACGCCGTGGGGAAAGGTGGCATTCTTGCTCTGCGGTGATCTTTTCGACGATGCGCTTGTGCAGCACGTGCGGGCATTGGATCTGGATTTCCTGCTGGTGCCTTTTGCGCGTAGTTTCGATGATGGGATGTGCGACCAGGCGCGGTGGGAGCGGGAGGAAATGGACGCTTATGCCGCGCGCGTTCGTATGGCAGGCGTAACGACGCTGTTGGTGAATTATCTCGATGCCGGCGATTTGATAGACGACCATTCGTTCGGTGGCGCGTGGCTGATCTCTGAGGTGGGCGAGGTGCTTGCGCAGTACCCGTTGGGACACGCCGGGTTGCTGCTGGTGGAGTTGGTATGATCAAGTATCTCATTTGGGATGCAGGAGGAACCCTGTTCGATACCTATCCGGCGGTGGTGGAGGCTTGCCAGGCGGCGTTAGGCGGCTTTGGCAAAGAAGCGCCGTCGGAATGGGTGATGGCGTTGTGTAAGCAGACCACCGCCTATGGGATTCACACGCTGGCGAAGACATTTTCCCTGGATGAGGAGACCTTTCAGCAGCATTTTAAGCGCTCGTATGCGGATATCGGCGCGCAATGTCAGCCCCCATTTCCCGGTGTAGAAGCGGTTTGTCGCTATGTGTGCGAAATGGGCGGGCAGAATTTCATCGTCACGCACCGCTCCAGGCCCTCGTTGGAAGCCCTGCTGACAGCGCATCGTATGGCGCAGTATTTCACCGACTTCATCACGCAGGAAGACGCATACCCCCGCAAACCTGATCCAGCCGCGATTGAGGCTTTATTGGTGCGGCATGCTCTTGACCGCAGCCGGTGTCTTCTCGTCGGCGACCGCGACCTGGACATCGTCGCCGGGCAGCGGGCGGGTATCCACACCTGCTTTTTCGGCAGCGAGCCGCACGAGACGCAGCCAGACCTGGAAATCACCGATTATACGGTCTTGCTGCATTGGTTGCAGGCGCAGAATGTTGATGCGCACAGCAGCGTGTAACATCCTCGCGTTTTCCTGTATAATAGGGTAACGTTCCGACGTTCAAACCTGGCAACGTTCTATTTTGAGGAGGCAAAATCATTTTATGGCGCTGTATCCAACCTTCCCGGACTTCAAGCCGCTGGCTCTTGCGGATCGTGATGTCCTGCATCACCGATTGTGGCAGTATCAGCCGGATACCTCTGAATTGACGTTTGTGAATTTATTCATCTGGCGCGAATATTACAATTTCCAATGGTCTGTTGATGGGGATTGCCTGCTCATTGTGGCTGACCGCGAGGAGGAGTCGTTTGCGCTCCAGCCGGTTGGGCGGGGACCGCGTGGGGCGGCGGCGCGCGATGTGTTGTACTGGCTGCGTGAGGCGCGGGGCGTGGCTGCGCCGTCGATCGAGCGCGCTGACCGGCGGTTGGCTGCCGAGTTGCAGGGGTGTCAGGAATTCACGATCGAGCCGACGCGCGCACATTTCGATTATGTTTATCGCAGCGAAGATCTGGGTTCGTTGGCCGGACGCAAGTACAGCAAGAAACGCAATCACATCAGCCAATTTTTGCGCTCCTATGCGTATACTTACGCGCCGATTACGCCATCGCTCACCGATGATTGCCTGGCGCTGGCGGAAGTGTGGTGCGAACAGCGATTGTGCGAAGACGACATCAGCCTGCTGCACGAGTTTCGCGGCATCCGTGATGCGCTGAACAATTTCGCTACCTTGCAGCTTGAGGGCGGCGCGATCCTGATTGACGGAAAAGTGCAGGCATTTTCCCTGGGTGAGCTGCTGAATGAAACCATGGCGGTCGTCCATATCGAAAAGGCAAACCCTGAGTTTAAGGGCATCTATCCGATGATCACCCAGCAGTTCTCTGAGCAGCGCTGGCAAGGGAAGGTCGCTTTCATCAACCGTGAGCAAGATTTGGGCGATCCGGGGTTGCGACAAGCCAAGGAATCTTACTTTCCGGATCACCTCGTAGAAAAATTCAGCGTGCGGCTGGCGTAACAGCATTAAGGGTTGTCATCACGTGGATGCGCGCTTGCTAGACGTACTGCAACTGGCCCGTGACGGGCAGCGGGAGACCGCGCTGTTACGCCTGCGCTCGTATTTGCGGGCGAATCCTGCCGATGCCGATGCCTGGGTGGTGCTCGGTGGATTGGCGCCGGATCAAAAGATTGCGTTATCGGCGTTGCGGCGCGCCGTGCAGTTGGCGCCGGAGAACGCCATGGCGCGTGATGCTCTGGCGGCTATGGAAGCGCAGACGGTGGCGACGATGCCCGAATTCCCCCCGATTGTTACGCCTGCTCCATCGGAGACCCCCGCTCGTGCCGGGTATGCGTCTCCGCAGCCAGAGTTTGCGCCGGCCCTGGAAATTCCTGCACAGCCTGCGGATATTGAGTCGTCTGTAGCATTGCCCGGCACTGAAATGGCTGAAGCGCCGGAAATCATCCGGGAGTCTGAATCGCAGCCTGTATCGGATGTTATTCCGTCCTCTGCGGAAACTACTGCGGAAGCTGTGCCACCCGAAA
>JAIOAS010000147.1 GCA_019873725.1 Chloroflexota bacterium
ACTACAACTTCCTGCAAAATGAATATGCAAACTCCGACAAAATCAAGCCGGTCAACCCTGCGGGGTACCTTCGTTATCCTGCTGCTAACGATTCTGCTCATCGCAGGGTGGATGCGTACCTACAACATGGATTGGGACGAGGGGACACATCTCCATCCAGACGAGCGTTATTTGACGATGGTTGTCAGCGCCTTGCAGTTCCCCGAACGTCTTTCTCAGTATTGGAACGTCGCTGAATCTCCTTTGAATCCCGCCAACAAAGGCTATGTGGGCTACGTCTACGGCACATTACCACTCTTCGCCACGCGAGCTGTCGCGGAGTGGATGGATAAGGCGTGTGTCACGCCACCCAATCCGTTTGGTGCGGTATTGCGTGCGGTGTTGCTTAACGCTTCAGGTCCGTGTTATCCAGGACAATATACCGGCTACAGCAACATTCACTTTGTAGGGCGCGCGCTCTCGGCATGGGCGGATCTGGCAACCCTCATCGCTTTGGCGATGTTTGCACGCGCACTGTACGGCAACAGAGTGGCGTTGCTCGCTGCTGCATTGTACGCTTTTGCCGTTTTGCCGATCCAGCATGCGCATTTCTTCGTTGTCGATAGCTTTGCCACGGTCTTCGTCGCCTGGACGTTGTGCTTTGCTGTGTATGCCGTGCGCTACCGGCGGCCCTGGCTGCTCCTGGCGGCAGGCTTTGCCACCGGCCTGGCCGTCGCATCGAAGATCAGCGTGTGGCCGCTGGCAGGTATCGTTGGGCTGGCGGCATTGCTGCACTGTGAATCCCCCGATGATACCGTTGTGGGAACAGTGCGCTTCCGGTTTGCTTTCCGCCTTGCACCGATTGTCGCTGTGATCTTCTCGGGTATGCTGGCGGCGCTTGCGTTCCGCATTGCTCAGCCGTATGCATTTGCCGGGCCGGGATTTTTTGACGTGCGTATTGATCCTTCATGGATGAACACCATGAAGGACGCGCAGGACATGGCAAATGGTCTGCGCGATGCGCCCTTCGGCCACCAGTGGACGGCGCGCACACCTATCGTTTTCCCGTGGGTCAATATGGTGTTCTGGGGCATGGGATTGCCGCTCGGCATTGCAGCCTGGGTGGGCTGGGGTGTGATGTTCTGGCAGCTTGTACGCAAGCGTGAGTGGCAGCACTTACTGCTTTGGGTATGGGGAACGATTTTCTTCCTGTACCAGGGTCTGTTATGGGTCAAGTCCATGCGTTACTTGCTACCTGTGTATCCCGTGTTCACCGTCTTTGGCGCATGGATACTGGCACGCTGGGCGCGACGGGCATGGGGCTGGGCACACCCTGCGTTTCTCTGGCAAAAGGTTGCCCGTGGCCTCTTGTTGATGCTGCCGGTTGGGGTCCTGGCCGGGACGGCGGTGTGGGCACTGGCGTTTCTTCAAATCTACAGCCGTCCGTTCACCCGCGCCGAAGCTTCTCGATGGATGTACAATAACATTCCTACCGCCGCTACAGCGCATACGGCTAGTGGTGCTAAAATTCAGATTCCGGTTCAGCCCGGCACACTTCTGAGCAATTACATACCATCGAGTCTCACCCCGTTCATACCAGAATACGACGGTGTTGTCACCCGTATCACGCTTAACAAGGTTACTGCGCCGGAAAAAATCGGCGAGCGCCGCCTGCGGCTGGCACTGACCACGGACCCTGATGGGATCGACGTGCTGGCCGAGACAATCGTCGACTTCACCATTCTGACAAGTGGAGCGTATACTGTCGAGGGTCCATTGCCCAATCCGGTTACATTGGAAGCAGGCAAACCGGTTTACCTCAGTATCACGTTGTTAGAAGGTGAAATGATCCGATTGCACACCTCGGTCATCGCCAACGAGCACTGGGATGACCCCCTTCCACAGCGGATCGATGGCAAGGACGCTTATGGAAACTGGTACCGCGGCCTGTCGGCCCCTTCCAGCATGCCTGACAATCTGATGCACATCTACGACAACGACACGTTGGAGAAACGCACGGCCCTCTTCGATTGGCTGGATGAAGCCGATTACATTGTGTTGTCCAGTAACCGGGCGTATGCGTCAATTCCCCGATTGCCAATGCGTTACCCGTTCACAACCGCCTATTACGAAGCGCTGTTTGACGGTAGCCTGGGTTTTGAACTGGTGGCGGAATTCGTCTCATACCCGGCATTGGGGCCATGTCAGTTTCCCGATCAAGAGATTCCCTTCACTGTGCCGACCCCGCAATACACCAATGCCCGGCCTTGCCAGATTCCCTTTCCGCCCGCCGAAGAAGCCTTCAGTGTCTACGATCATCCGAGGGTGTTGATTTTTGCCAAGACGGAGGCTTACTCGCGGGCGCGCCTTGAAACCATATTGCCGACCTCGCTGCTGCGTGACGTCCGCTGGATGACGCCGCTGCAGGCCACCCGCGCGCGTGCAAAAGAGCCTCGCAGCTTGCTGATGACACCGCGCATGCGTGCCGACCAGGAAAGCGGGGGAAGTTGGTGGCGTATTTTCAATCGCCAGGCGCCGCAAAACCGCTCGCAGATCATTGCAGTGATTGCATGGTGGCTCTTCGTGACAGCTCTCGGTTTAACGGCGTTCCCGTGGTTATATTACGCCTTTCCGGCACTGCGTTATCGCGGCTATGGATTGGGGCGTGCGGTGGGACTGCTGCTGTGGTCCTACCTGGCCTGGTTGCTATCGAGTATTCACCTCTTGCCCCATACCCGTCTATTGTTATGGGCAGTATTCCTGCTCTGCGCGGCGGTTGCGGCATGGTTCGTTTACAGGCGACAGGATGTCTTTCGCGCGTTCTTCCGTGAACACTGGCGTGATCTGTTGCGCCTCGAAGTCATTTTTGCCGTGCTGTATGTGGGATGGGTGGGCGTGCGCTTCCTCAATCCCGACTTATGGCATCCCGTCTCCGGCGGCGAAAAACCGATGGATTTTGCCTATCTCAACGCGGTGATCAAGTCAACCTGGTTCCCGCCCTATGACCCGTGGTTTGCCGGCGGGACGATGAATTACTACTACTTCGGCTTTGTGATGGTCGGCTCGCTCATCAAGGCTCTGGGTATTGTGCCGAGCGTGGGGTACAACCTGGCCGTGCCCACGCTCTTTGCCATGACCGGGGTGGGAGCCTACACAATCGCCAACAACCTGGCCGGTGGGGACCGCAAACGCGGCCATCGCGCCGGTATCCTGGGCCTGCTGCTGGTACTCATCCTGGGCAATCTGGGCGAATTGCGGTTGCTCTTCTTGGGCTTCCAGGAGATCGGTAACATTGATTTTGAAAGCCTTATCCCCGGCTATCCCGCAGTGGTTTCGGCGATTGTAGGATTGTGGGAAGTCTTGATGAAAGGCAAAACCTTACCATTCCGGGCGGAATGGTGGTACTGGAACGCGACACGTGTGATCCCATTCGCAGAAGGAGAAGTCGGCGCGATCAACGAATTCCCGGCCTTCACCTTCCTGTATGCGGACTTGCATGCGCACATGATGGCGTTTCCCTTAACACAGGTGGCGTTGGCGATTGCGCTGCAATGGGGGCTGAGCGTTGACCACGCGCCTGCTCCGTCCAAAAGGACATGGCGTGATTATGTGCAACGCTGTATTCCCCGTCCCGTGCCGACGGTGATACTGGCAGGTTTAATCGCCGGTGCGTTGCGCGCGACCAACACCTGGGACTGGCCGACGTATGTGGCGCTGATGAGCGTTGCGGCATGGCTCACATTCTTCAGCAAACCGGAACGCAAGGCGCCAACAGTCGCAGATGACACAGAAAAGGCCGCCGATGCAATCGAGGGTGACATGCCCACTGGCAATGCAGCGGGGCCAATCTTCCCGTACTACAAACTGTTAACACCCATCGTGTTCTTCCTTCTGGGCGAATTGCTTTTCTTGCCTTTCACTGCCAACTTCGCGGCGGCGTATTCTTCTTTCAGCCTCTGGAAGGGATCGCGCACGCCGTTCGGCATTTATCTCATTATGCATGGTCAGTTCCTCTTCCCGCTGCTTGTGCTGGCTGTCGTGCGGGGCCGCGTTCTGTTGCACCGTATCTGGCAGGAACGCAATGAAGGCACGCTCCTGGCATTGGGGATGGTGGTGCTGGGGATGATTGTGCTGGGAGGCACGCTGCTTTTGATGGGCGTCCCCCTGGCGTGGGCAGTCATTCCGTTGGGGACGGTTGCCATGTTACTGGTTGTCGATCCGTATAGCACACCGCATACGCGCCAACTGTGGATGTGGGTCGGTACTGCACTTGCTCTCAGTTTACTGGTGGAAATCTACGTTCTGGATGGCGACATCGGACGGATGAACACGGTATTCAAGTTCTACCTGCAAGTATGGATGCTGCTCGGATTGAGCGCCGCGGTTGCTGTCGAGCGCATTATTGCCTACGCGTTCATGAATTACCGCATAGACAAGGCTTCGCCGCTGGCTCACATTCCATACTCCCTCAGTGACGCCGTGTCGGTGGTGATGGCTATTCTGTTGGCCGGCGCGGCGCTGTATCCGGCTATGGCGATCCCCGCCAAAATCCGTGATCGCTGGGCAAAAGAGGCGCCACGTACATTGGACGGTATGGCTTATATGGAGTACGCCGTGCAATATGAGAACGACGCCCGCATTCCTCTGGAGGCGGACTATCGTGTGATCCGTTGGCTGCAGGACAACATCCATGGATCGCCCACGATTATGGAGGGACAAGGTGCGCGCGAGTATCTCTGGGGCGGCCGGATTTCAGTCTATACGGGGCTGCCGACCGTCGCGGCATGGCGCTGGCATTCGGTTCAACAGCGAATGACAATGCCCGCTGGCACTGTGGAAGCCCGGCAAGCGGATATCAAATACTTCTACTACACAACCGATGCAGATTATGCAATGGAAATTCTGGAACGCTACAACGTCCAGTATGTTATTCTGGGTCCGTATGAACGCGCCTATATGCTCGCCGAAGGTTTGCCCAAGTTTGATGTTATGACGCAGCGTGGCTGGCTGGAACCGGTGTACGACGACGAATACTCGACGGTTTACCGGGTGGTGGAACGGGCCAATAACGAATCCAGCAGCAATTGAACTACCCTCAAGGCGACGGTGTGCTGGTCGGCGTTGGCGTAGGGGTGGGGGACAATATTGCATACAGTGTCAGGTTATTGTGATGACCATCTGCCCGGAATAAGACATCGACAGAGCGACCGGCAGCGGCAGCAAGCGTCGCAGTTTCGTCCTCGCCAATCCAGTGCACGTAGCGAATGCCATACCCTTCACGTTGCCAGTTGAGCAAATAATCACCCGGTTCCACATCATCAGGCGATAAGCCCACCGTGTCCCAGGGCAACAATCGTCGCCTTAGTCGCTCGATTTCCAGAAATTGCCAATTAGCAAGCAGTATACGGCCCTGTGGGGCAAGGCAACTGGCTGCACGCTGTAGAACTGCCTGCCGGTTTTCTGCGCCGGCAATATGATGCAAAACCGCGCGCAGGACAACCCAATCGTAAGGCCCATCTACCAACGTCGGCCATGTTGGATCGAGCAAATCGGCAATAATGAATGATGCGTGGCTGAGATGTGCGGTGTTCACGGCGCGTTCGGCAATTGCCAGCATCTCGGCGGAGAAATCCAACCCCACATACTCACAACCTGCCGGAAGCAGCGCTGCTACCCGCGCTTGCCCACACCCTAGATCAAGTACGCGCGCGCCAGGCTGCACCTGCGCCAACGCCCGCACCAGCCCCGGCTCCGATGGCCCTCTGGAAGCCGCAAAAGCCTCGGCCAGCTCATCATAAAAGGTGCGGTTCAGGTTATTCAACAGGTTTATGACTTCTTCGCGCATAATGCAAAGTATAGTCAAATTGACGGAAGTGACAAATTCAAACTATTTTTGCTCCATTGGTTATACCTTCCAGGAAAATATAGGCGTGGTATAATAGCACCACAATCCGGCTAAGCTGGACTCCAATTTCATTCATTGTGCTATTTCTTACCGGTCAGGTATAAATCTTGGACAGTTGAGGCTATATGGTCAAGGGTGGGGTCCCTGAGACAATCGATTTAGCGCAAGCCAGTGAACGCGAGAACATCCTGCAGTTATTGCAGGCGCTCCGTGACATGCCGGCGAGTGATAATGACATAATGCCGATTCTGCGGCGCTATCCAAGCCCGACCGGGACGTATGCAAAATCACAATTGTTGGATGCCTACCAAAGGCTGGTGCAGGGTGGGGCGCTTGCTGAAGATGCAGGCATCGAGCGTCGGCTGCGTGGCCGGCCCGTGCGCACGATTTCAGGTGTCGCACCGGTGGCTGTGCTAACCGAGCCGTACCCGTGCCCTGGGACATGTATCTTCTGTCCGGAGCAACACGAAGCGCCCAAGTCTTATCTCGATGGCGAGCCGGGTGTCCTCCGCGCCATCCAAAATAACTACGATCCCTACGCCCAGACCCACACGCGCATCGAAGCCCTCAACGCGATTGGTCACGCCACCGACAAAGTTGAATTGTTGATCCTGGGCGGGACGTGGTCCGTCTATCCGCCCGAATACCGCGAGTATTTCCTGCGGCGCTGCTTCGACGCGATGAATGAGGTGGAGTCTGACACCCTGGATGAGGCGTTGCAGCGCAATGAGACCGCGCCGCACCGCAACGTCGGCCTCGTGATCGAGACGCGCCCAGATTGGATCACGCCGGAAGAGGTACTGGCGCTACGCCGACAGGCGGTGACGAAAGTACAGCTCGGTGTGCAGAGTTGCGACGATCGCATTTTGGCGCTCAACCGCCGTGGACACACGCTGGATGATGTGCGACGCGCGGTGCGGTTGCTGCGGCTGGCCGGTTTCAAGATCGTATTGCACTGGATGCCCAACCTGTATGGCGCGACGCCGGAATCCGACCTGGCCGACTTCGCGCGGTTATGGGATGATCCTGCATTGCGCCCCGACGAGATCAAAATCTACCCGACTGCGCTTCTTGAAGGGACAGACCTCTATTCGCTCTGGAAACAAGGGCAATACCAGCCCTATGCCGAAGATGTGCTGATCGACCTGTTGGTGCAGTGCAAGACGCTGATGCCACCCTACAGCCGTATCAACCGATTGATGCGTGACATCCCTGCACAGTACATTGTTGCCGGGACGACTAAAAGCAACTTGCGCCAGCTCGTGCAGTCACAGATGCGCGAACGAGGTCTGACCTGTCAATGTATCCGCTGCCGTGAAGTGCGCGGGAAGGAAATCGCCGTGGGACAAATTCGGGCCTCGGAAGAACTGCAACTGGATGTCGTGTCCTATCCTACCGATGCCACGCTGGAGCACTTCTTGCAGTATCTTACACCGGGCGGCCAGTTAGCAGGTTTTCTGCGACTTTCCTTACCTACCAGGCCGCGTGATGAATTATCGATTCCTGAAATCCGCGAAGTAGCGATGGTACGCGAGTTACACGTCTATGGCCCGGCCCAGGCGTTGGGACAGCGGGGTGGGGCGGCACAACATCGCGGTCTGGGGACGCAGTTGCTCGACACTGCTGCCGAGATGGCACGCCAGGCCGGGTTTGCGGCATTGGCTGTCATCGCTGCTGTTGGCACACGTCCTTACTACCGCGAGCGCGGATTTACAGCGGGTGCTCTCTATCCAATCCGCCGGTTAGCGGTATAATGTCCACGTTATTTTCCGAAGCGTGTACCCGAATCTGCGCCGCAATCCCGATAATGAAAATGTGCGCAGAGCTATTCGGTTAACAACTCGGAGAAGATTTCCTGAGGCAACTATGGTACTGGATGCAGTGATGTTCCTCTCCGGGGCAGTGCTTTTTCTGCTGGCCGTGCTGTTTTTTATCTACCTGTGGGTGGAGCGCGGCGCAGCCGTTAAGCGCCGGATGGCTATTGCCAAAGAGCTACACGATATACAAGAAAAACGCATAGAACTTGAAATATGGCAAAAAGAATTGCAAGTATGGCACAATGCCCTGGAACGCGAAGAGCGCCAACTTGAGCAGGAGCGTGAGGAATTCAGAATGTTGGTCGCTTCGCAGCATTTCACAAACGGGCGTGTGCTTTCCGCGCCACGCGATGTCTCCGCGCAAGACGAGACCATACTGAAAGAGGATCACTGGGGGAAGAACGTCAAGCGCACCGTCAAATCGAGTGCATCGAGTGCGTCAAAACAACCATAGCATCACCAGCAAGAATCTTTTCGATAAAATTGCGTGACCTCTGTGTCTCCGCAGTGGAAAATCTTATGGCGCGTGCGTCCTGAGAGGTTATGTGGCTCCAAAACGCCATTTTTTGCCCATTCCGAACTTCCGACTATGTATATTATGTAAAATTATGCCCCTGAGAGGCAAAACAGTAGCTGCCCCGGCTTATCCGGTTATCCCGGCAACGTAGATTCCGGCAGTTCTGCGATCCATACAGAACTCAGTTTCAATGCCATACGCCACATCGCAACGCGAAAAATCAGCAGCCGGCCGCCCTACTGAAAATATAGAATATTCGTTCTAATTCTGGGAGGCAAACCGCAAACAAAAACAGGCCGGCATTGCGCCGGCCTGTTTATTTTGAATGTAGGCTCCGACCTTGGGGCTGGTCGGTTTACCAATCGTCACCGCGATCGCGCCGACGATCACCGCCGCCACGACCACCGCGGTCCATACCACGGCCACCACGACCACCGCCACCACCGTAGGCGCGCTCCCCCCCACCCCGCGGCGCGGGAGGACGGGCTTCGTTCACCTTGAGCGTGCGGCCATCGACTGACCGGCCATCGAGCGCCGAAATTGCTGCGTTTGCCGCTGCGTCGGACGCCATCTCGACAAAAGCGAAACCGCGCGGGCGCCCAGTTTCACGATCGGTGATGACACTCACCGAAACGACTTCCCCGTGGGTTGCAAACAGCTCACGGAGCGTATTCTCGGTGGTATCATAGCTCATATTGCCCACGTAGATTTTTTTAGCCATGGTGACTACCCCTTCACAGGCACCACGTTGGTGGCTTGGAGCCCTTTAGGCCCTTGTTCAACAGAGAATTCAACGCGCTGTCCTTCGTCCAGGGTTTTGAACCCCTCCAACTGAATCGCAGAATAATGAACAAAGACATCGTCGTGTCCTTCCCGCGAAATAAAGCCGTAGCCCTTCGCCCCGTTGAACCACTTGACAGTTCCAGTTTCCCGATTGCTCACAGTTTCTCTTCCTTTCAACTACATACTTGATTTTTACGAGCAAGAACTCCGAGTCAATCCTACAAAAAAAGACCCGGACTCATAAAACGTCCAGGCCTTTCAGTGGACGAACTCGAATTCTCACTCACTTACAAGTTAAATTATAACAACCTTGTGGATATTGTCAAACGGATTTGGTTGAGGGGAGCATAACCACATCCGCATAAAAAGCATCTTGTATCTTGTCCCGCTTGTGATAAAATAGACGTCCATAGATAAATTTTGGACCGCCCCACCCTGCCGGGGGGATGAGCCAAGTAAGGAGACAAAGAATGATGCGGAAAGTGTTAATTGTAGTGGGAGTTTGTGTTATTGTCATGGCGTTAACCGTCGGCGCTTTCGGTGGCGGGTTTCTTATTGGGCGTCTGACCGGACGTGCCAGGCAGACGGCAACCCTTACCTGTCCGGAGCCTACCATCATTGAGATAACCAGAGAGAACACGCCCGTTGCCGAAGCGGAAGCGACTGCAACGCCACAGCAACCTGTAGAAGTTGACACCCCTCCCGCCACCTCAACCGACTTCGATTATGAGCTTGTCGGAGAAGTGCTCGGACTCCTGGAGGAACAGTTCTACGGTGAATTGCCCGACCAGAAAACACTGACCTACGGCGCAATCCGCGGGATGTTGCTGACGCTGGATGACCCCTACACCTCGTTCATCGATCCACAGGTTACGGCAATCCTCAACGAGGACGCCAGCGGCTCTTTTGAAGGCATCGGCGCCCATGTGAGGATGCGCGAAGATGGATACCTCGAAATTGTCAGCCTCATTCCGGGTCAGCCGGCAGAGGCTGCCGGTGTACTGCCCGGTGACATCATTCTGGCCGTGGGCGATCAATCTCTGGTGGGCCTGGGGCTCTACGAAGCTATTAGCTATATCCGCGGGCCGGCAGGAACCGATGCCGTATTGACAATTCTCCGCGCCAATGAGGAAGAACCCATCATTATTACAGTGACGCGCGCGCGCATTGAGGTCCCCATCGTAGAATACCGCATGCTGGATGAGGGAATCGGGTACGTACAGCTATCTGAGTTCGATGCAAACGCGACCGACAGAGTCCAGGATGCGCTTAAGGATTTGCTGCGGCAGAAGCCCAAAGGGCTTATCTTCGACTTGCGCGATAACCCTGGGGGATGGCTGGATCAATCCATCAAAGTCGCGGACCTGTTCTTGGGTAAAGGGCTGGTGGCGATTGAGCGCGATAGCTCGGGTGGCGAGCAACGGTTCTACGCCTACAATGGCGATATTGGCGAGGACATCCCTATGGTCGTTTTGGTCAACCGTGGAAGCGCCAGTGCCTCGGAAATTGTCGCCGGGGCCCTGCGCGACCGGGGACGCGCGGTGTTGATTGGGACAAAGACGCTCGGCAAAGGTTCGGTGCAACGTCCCAACCCGCTCAGTGACGGTTCGCAACTGCGCGTGACCATCGCACGTTGGTACACGCCAAACGATACCAGCATCCACGGGGACGGATTAGAGCCGGATATCCTGGTGGAAATCACAGATGACACGCCAGCCGGCACAGATCCCCAATTGGAGCGTGCTATCGAATACCTCTTGCAAGGACAATAACGTGGATGATGTGAAGGTTGTGGCGACCAATCGCAAGGCGCGCCACGAGTATTTCATCGAAGACTGTTACGAAGCCGGTATTGCGTTGACCGGCACAGAGATCAAATCGGTGCGTGCGGGCACAGTCAGCCTGGGCGAGGGGTACGTGCAGATACGCAACGGTGAGCTGTGGTTGTACGATGTCCATATTGCGCAGTACGAGCAAGCCGGGCGATCATCACACGACCCTAAGCGCCCGCGTAAGCTATTGATGCACCGCAAGGAGATTGCGAAACTGCAAAACAGCACACAGGAGCGCGGCTACACGATTGTGCCGTTGCGGATGTACATTAAGGGCAAATTGGCAAAAGTGGAAATTGGCGTGGTACGGGGCAAGCGCCAATATGACAAGCGCGAGGCCATTGCCAAACGCGATGCCGATAGGCGTGTCCGGCGCGAGTGGAAAGAATTTGAGCGTGGTTGATGGATTTGACATCGTGAACACCTGCGCTATAATGCCTACCGTTATTTAACTATAAGGAGCAATTAAGCGGATGTCGGAAGAATTAGCACAACCAACCTCGATTCATGATCTTCAACCCAAGATGTGTTTGCAGGGCGCAATCACCCGCACCGAGCTCTACGGGGCCTTTGTTGACCTGGGGCTTGAACGCGAAGGGTTGATTCACATTTCCCGCCTGTCAGAACAGCGGGTCAAGAAAGTTAGTGACCAGGTCAAAGTCGGTGACAAGGTCAAAGTCTGGGTACAAAGCGTCGATCCCGAAAAGGGGCGTGTCGCCCTGACAATGGTTGAGCCGGCCGCCGTGGAGTGGGACGAGTTAGCCGAAGGGCAAATCCGCACAGGTAAAGTCATCCGCCTTGAACGTTACGGTGCTTTCGTCGACCTGGGCGCGGAACGACCAGGGCTGTTGCATGTGCGTGAGATGGGACAATTCGTGCGCAATCCCGCCGATGTCGTCAAGGTCGGCGATACGATCGAAGTGAAAGTCCTGAAGCTCGACCGCCGTAAGCGCCAAATCGATTTGACGATGCAACTTGAAGCCGAGGATATGGGCCAGGAAGAGGACGCCGAAGAACCGGCATTGTCGCCAATGGAGATTGCTTTCCAACAGGCACAGGCGATGTCCGAGGAGCGCAGGTCGCGCAACCGCAAGAACAAGCAACGCGCGGCGCGGCGTGACAACATGGAAGACATCTACCGCCGCACCCTCCATCAGCGGGAATAAACCGGCGCGGATTGCAACACGGAACACAAATCAAAATGGGGCGGAATCCGCCCCATTTTTGTTACTTCTGCAAAGCGCCAGGGGGTTGAACGCTATTCCGGTGGTTATTGGGCAGACAAAGCCGCTTCGATCAGCCGCCGAATCTCATCAGGACGATTTCCCAGCACTTTTTCCCCATTGACAAAAAATGTGGGTGTGGCCGTTACCCCCATGTTGTCGGTCAGCGCAATTTCCGATACTGTGTCTTGATAACGTCGGGTACGGCGACACGTGTCGAAGGCGCCGAGATGCAGTCCAACACCACGCGCCGCAGTGTCAATGTCCAATGCACCCTCTGCGACAGTGGAAAAAAGAGCTGTTTTGAAGGCAAAGTATTTACCTTGCTCCGCTGCACACATCATCGCCTCTACCGCACCGTCGCCGATCGACTGTCCAAAACCAAAATAATGATCCACGTAACGCACCTTCCCTGTGGCGACGTACTCCTTCAACAGTGCGTCGAACGACATCTGATGATAAACACGACAATGACTGCAGTAGATGTCACTGAATTCAATCACCACAACCGGGGCATCTTCAGCACCAAGCGCCGGCAACCATTGTACCCCCTTCCCCTTTTTCCCGGGGTCTGGATACTGCAGGGTGGTGCTACCGGCATTGTAGGACGTTCCGGTAATGCCGGCGAATTCTTCGTAAGCGCGCACCGCAGATGCCGGTGGACCGCTCGTGCGCGCCACCGCAGTCCAGATCAGTACGCCAATCACAAAGACCACAGCCGCGCCGATCCCCCATTTCAGCCCCTGGTTCTGTGATTGGCGCTTTCTGCTGGTCTTCTTCACCGGTGATGATTTGCGCCCTTGCATGGTGCGCTGTTGCGGCTTTGCCATAATCCTTACCTCCTGACGTTGATTGTCTTGCTTAGTATAACATTGTTGGCACGCGCGCCAGATTCAGCGTGCAACACCGGTAAACGCGTATTGTTGTGCAACAGATAAATCCCCACCGAGATGCTGTATTCGCCTTCTGGGATGTCTGGAGGCAATACAAGCCGGTGCTGATCGCGGATGTAGCGATCGGTCGGCCATTGGTTGGTGGGAAAACCTGCCGGGTTCAAATGGTCGGATTGTGTCCAGATGCGACCTTCGGGGTAGACC
>JAIOAS010000148.1 GCA_019873725.1 Chloroflexota bacterium
TCAGGCCACTGCTTATCATTACACCGACACCGCAGCCCAGATTTACAATGAGGGAACCGTCTCCGTCACCTATAGCCTGGTCCAGGGCGGCGTCTACACCGGCACCGGCAACATCAGCAGCGATCCTCTGTTTATTGATGCTGATGGCGCCGACAACGCCACAGGCACGGCAGATGATGACCTGCGGCTGCAAAATACTTCCCCGGCCATTGACGCCGGCGACAACGACGCCGTGCCGGCAGGCATCACCACCGATCTGGACGGCGCCCCGCGCTTCGTGGATCATCCACAGGCCGATACCGGTCACGGCACGCCGCCGATTGTGGATATGGGCGCGTATGAAGCCGCGAAGCCGGCCAACCATGCGCCCAACACGCCGACCAACCCCTGGCCCGCCAACGGCGCAACAGGTATTCCCACTACCATGGCGCTCTCCTGGGACGGCGGCGACCCGGACGGCGACCCCGTCACCTACACTGTGGCCTTCGGGACGAGCAGCCCGCCGCCCGTCGTGGATAGCGTCACAGTCACCGACTACTACCCCGGCCTGCTCGGGTACAGCCTCACCTACTACTGGCAGATCACCGCCACGGACGGCCTGAGCACCACCGGCGGCCCGATTTGGTCGTTCACGACCGCTCCGCTGCCGCCGGCCGACTTTGGCAAGACCAGCCCGATCAGTGGCGCGACGGGCGTCTCGACCTCGCTCACGCTTGCGTGGAGCGCCAGCAGCGGCGCGACCTCGTATGAGTACTGCTACGACACGAGCGATAACGACACCTGTAACGGATCGTGGACGTCCGCAGGCGCGAATACCAGCGCGGCGCTCTCCGGGCTGGGCAATAACACCACCTACTACTGGCAGGTGCGCGCAGTCAATGACGGCGGGATGACCGAGGCCGACGGCGGGACGTGGTGGTCGTTCACGACGGTCTTAGCGCCGCCGGGCGCCTTCAACAAGACTGGCCCGGCCGACGGTATGACCGGCATCTCGACCTCGCCCATGCTTTCGTGGGGCGCCAGCAGCGGCGCGACGTCGTATGAGTATTGCTACGACACGAGCGATAACGACGCCTGCGATGGCGCGTGGGCATCGGTCGGAGGCAACACCAGCGTCGGTCTCTCCGGTCTGCTTACCGGCACGACCTACTACTGGCAGGTGCGCGCGGTCAACACAGGCGGCACGACCTACGCCAATAGCGGGACGTGGTGGTCGTTCACCACCACGAGCGGGGTCGTTGTCAACCACGCGCCCAACACGCCGACCAACCCCGCGCCCGCCAATGGCGCGACGAACGTTGTGACCACGACCACGCTCACCTGGAGCGGCGGCGACCCGGACGGCGACCCCGTCACCTACACCGTGGCCTTCGGGACGAGCAGCCCGCCGTCCGTTGTTGCCCACGTGACAACGGCCAGCTACAACCCTGGGGTGTTGGCCGAGGGTACGCTCTATTACTGGCGCATCACGGCGACCGATGGGATAAGCACCACCGTTGGCCCGCTCTGGTCGTTCACCACTGCCGGTGGAAATTACTACATCTACTTGCCGCTCGTGTTGCGCAACTACGGCGCGCCTGCCGGCAATGAACGGCTGATCGTCTTCGAAGCCTTCATGAGCATCTATTGCGGCTTTTCCCAAAATGCCGCAGGTGTGATTGAAAACCAACTCGTCCCTGAATATGCCGGGCAGCCGGTTCTGTTCCTGGAACACGATGTCTTGCTGGGCTATACCGACCCCCGGCAGTCGCGTTGGTGGGATGGCTATCAGGTCGGCGGTACGGTGGGCTACCCGCTGGTGATGGTGGACAGCGGCGATCAGGTGGCTGAACGCCTGAGCAGCGGCACCGACTTCTACAATCTCTACAAGGGCATGATAGACGCCGCTCTGGCCACGCCAGAGGGACAGGCCCAAGTTCAGGTTGCTGCCGAGCGCATGGGGGATTTGGTCACGTTTGCCGTTGACGTGACCAATCAGGGTAGTGTTACCCTGGGCCCGGCCAACAACGCTACCGTCTGGGTATTGGTCTACGAGCAATCGGATAGTGGGCCGGTGGCCGACGGCTGGACCAGCCGTTATGTGCGCGCCAAAGTCTCGCAGGCGATTGGCGCCAACCTGGCGCCGGGCGCCAGCGACCAATACATCTTGACGGTAAACAGCCTCAGCGGTGTGGATTGGAGCAAGATGCACGCCGTCGTCATCGTGGACTACAAGCCCAATCCTGTTATACGTCCTTACGATACCTATCAGGCGGTGGCAGTGGACATTCCATAGAAATTCCACGTCGTCAACTCGAAGCGCTCGCATACCGCCGCAACCCTGTGCGGAACAAGGCCGTCGCGCCGGCGAAGAACGCCAGCGTCAGCGCGACGGCCTCCCCCCGAGCATCCCGGTGACTTACGCGGTCTCCTTGTTTTCACTCCGGTATTTTTTCCAGATCCGCAGGCAGATGCGTGTGCGCCCATGCTATTACTTCCTGGCGTGAGGTCACGTCCAGTTTGCTCAAAATGTTCGTGATATGGTAGGCCACCGTCTTGGACGTCACACACAGCTTTTCGGCTATCGCCTTATTGCTCAATCCTTGCGCCAGCAGTTTGAGCACCTGGCGTTCGCGCTCGGTCAGGCTTCCCCACTTTTCATCGACCTCTTTGCGCCAGTGGCAAACCCGCGCCCGTTGCGCGTCATCGAAGAGAATTTCCCCACCGGCGGCGCGGCGAATGGCAGCGATAAGTCCTTCATTTGGCTCGCTTTTAGCCAGAAAACCGGCAACGCCGGCTGCCATCATATCGGCCAGGTACGCATCCCGGTCGTGGGCGGTCAAGACGAGGGTGATCGTTTCGGGTACATGGGTGCGCACCCAGCGTTCGATTTCGGATGGGTGCGTGTTGGGCATTTGCAGGTCGAGCAGCAAGATGTGGGGACGGAGCTGACTCACCAGTGCTTGCACCTCTTGGCCGTTTTGCGCTTCGCCCACGACGTGAATGTCGGGGGCTGCGCTTAAAACAGCGCGAATGCCCGCGCGCGTTACCGGGTGGTCATCCGCTATGAGCAAACGAATCGGTTCTTTTTCCAGCAAGGTTTGCCTCCGCTCTCGAAGTTGAGTGTAAGAACAAAAGTAGCGCGAAGATGGTGCGCTTTATTGGATGAAGGTTTTGTCAGATGCATTGTAGCATAGGGAAACAAAGGGGCAAGTTTGTTTCGAGGGGCCGGCAGTGTTTGAAGTGCTGTCACTGATTAGCGGCACAATGTATACTCAGAGGTTATATCGCAGATTGCATACGCTCAACGGCGCGACCTATAGGACACACAATCGAAGTGCCACAAGGATTGCTTTATCCTTGTGGCACGGTAAAACAGATTCGGCGCCTTTGTATAACGTTATGATCCCCACCCAGCGAGCAGCCGCAATCGCAAATCGTCGCCATCACGGAAAACGCCAAAAACCGAACATAAGCGCCACCAACGATCATCAGGCTTTATTTCCTCTCCGGGGAAGCTCCCCCAGGCGCTAGGGATGTGAGCCGGAACGATGGAAAACCAGACGTTCGCCACGATTTCATAGGAAGATGGGGCGATCATGAGCGACACCGTATAGACTGTGTATTCCTCAATCGCGGCTTGAGGATCGTTACTATGCAACTTGTAATGGTCGAGCCACTGCGTCACCAGTTGTTTGACAATCTCTTCTTTTGTTAGCGTATCAGTCAGGGGAAGCCGAGCAATAAACCCATCACCAAAAGCATCACTACTGGCATAAATATCGTTGGCGGCTGTCATCGTAGGCGCGGCTTGCGTCGTCGTCGGCGTTTCGGATGGAATTGCGACGCTGGTTATGGGTGGAACAGGAGATGGACCGTTGCTCTGCAATGTTTGAGTCGGCGCCGAAGTGCAGGCTGCCATAAGCAAAGCAAAAATGCCGGCGACTCCAAATAACACGAGACTCCAAGGGGTGTTTGATTTTGACATTATAGCTCCTTTCATTACTCGACTACAATCCCTGGTTCCTCTCTCTCCCTTTAAATGAGGGAAAAAGGCGAAGGGGGATTGTTCGAAACTTTGCGCTAATTTCCTCGCCATCCACTGACCCGGATGAATCGCAACGGATATGTTGCCCAGTTTGCCAACGAATAGTGATAGCGGTTTATTGTGTGTGCGTTCACCAGATAGGTTGAGATCGGTCCACACTGCTGGAAGATAACGGTTACGATGCCTTCATGGGCCCAAATACCTCCAGCATAATACTGTACCACATCACCCAAATCAACACCACATAAGTTTGTCGTTCCACTGCCATATGGTCCTACTTTGTTTGTGTTTCCGGTTATGAATGAGTATTGGCTATCAACTCTGATCCACGGCAATGATCCGGAGTTATTCCAAACATAGTACCAATCATTGTTGTAGTCCCGAGGTGTAGGTTGCATACCACTTGTATTGGGTGGAGTCTTACCTTGTCCAGCGTATATTGCTTGGGACACAAAGTTAGTACAGTCATTGTCAGGATAGGTCGCATACCAAGCCGTATTATAGTTCTGCCAATATGTATCCGCGTAATTGACTGCCGCAGATCGATTATACGAGTAAGAATTTAGCGCAAGATCGCGAGTCGAAAGCTTGGCGAGAACCTTTAAGCCTGGCATCGCTCCTTGGCGGGGGAGGAAAGAGTTGCGCCTGATGAGATCCGCCTGATAATTTTCATCCACCTGTTTCTTTATCTCTTCTACTGTCATGTGAGTTAATTGCTGAGATAGTTCGTCTTGGTACACGTCCTTTTCGATAACCCATGCACCGTTGCGCTTATGAAGCGCAAATGTATGTTCAAGTCCACCCAATTTAGAAATTTCCGGTGCAGTGGCTTTAAAAACCACCTCATGATTCTCACGCAAGTGAACAGTGGCGGTGTTAACCTTAACATCTATTTGGTCGAAATCCAACGTGAATTTGTAGCTAAGATAATTGAGGTCGAAACGAGTTGCGACGTAAAGCTCGATGTCTCGTTTATCTTGTTCTTTTTTGACCCAATCAGCAGTGGCTTCTGCTACTAAAGTAGAAAAATCTTGTGAGCGAAGCAGCCTTTGCCCTTCATAGCGTAGGGTGAAATAGGCGTCGATTGCGGCTTTGATTTTTGCCTCATCACCTAAAGCGGGATTTTGTTGTGCCATCACATACTTGGAAATTGCAATTTGGCCCGCTGACACTTGTTCAGTATTGACTGGCGAAGATGCTCCCATTGAGACGAAGGCAAGCAACAAGATTAGCAGGATGGAACTGACGTATCGTGATTTGACGATGTGCAGAGTGTGCTTCATAGTAATCTCCTTTTCGATAAATTCGAATCTGGGTGAACTTTTTTTGAAAAGTGTTCGATGGTTTTTTGTGAAGGATCGCCTCCTGCTGCCTGACGAGTGTGCTTAAGCTGTGTGGCGGCCACGGCTCTGTACCTTCGAGAGCAGACCCCCTTTGCGCGCGTTTCCTCAGTAACTCACCTCATCATACAACAATTCTGATTGCTGTGTCAACTGGAAGAAATACCAGTTTTTACTATCGAAGAGTGAGTTTCCCCACCAGCGGCGCGGCGAATGGCAGCGATAAGTCTCTCACCCGGCGCGCTTTTAGTCAGAAAACCGGCGACCCCGGCGTCCATCATATCGGCCAGGTACGCATCCCGGTCGTGGGCGGTCAGAGGCATCGGTTGCGGAAAATGGGGCTGTTGCCCGGCGGTTCTCCAACGAGTTAGGTCTAGAATTGTAACGAGGTGATGATTCGTCTAAAGACTTCATCGTACAATGAATCGGCAGGATACTTATGAATCACCAGAATGGCGTTGCCCTCCAGAGGCACAAAACAGTCTTCCCGGATTGCCTGAGTGTTCTGCCGCCAGCACAAACCTACGCGACCTGCGATCACCATATCCTGTAGTCTTCCACCGATAGAGCGAACATTCTCATTCAACCATTCATCCTGAGACGATACATAAATTTTACTGAAGGTTATTAGGAGGTCTTCCGGGCTCAAACTGGCCCACCCCCCCAGCCGCTCAAAGACCACACTACTTAACGTGATCATCTGCGAGGAATCCCAAATTTTCCACCCTGGCGGATACTCAAAACTAAATCCAAGCCCATCAGCGGTCCATGTGAGCCATGACGTTGCTATATCGGGCACAGGCAATGGCCGGAGGCTTACCCCAACAGCGATATTTGTGCTGCGGTATTGTAAATCCCAAAGCGAACCGACGAAATAGACATTATCCACAAGGCGAGTCGCTTCCCCGGTTGCCGGGGTAATACGCCACACTGGTGCTAGTGCATCTTGTACACCAGCAGCAACGATCGCTTGCCCGCTTTGCGTCCAGGAGAGTTGAGCGACGGGGCCTAATCCTTCAACGATGACAGTTCGCGTTTCTGGGTGTTGAATGTCTGCCAGCCAGAGAGATGCGCCACTCTGCGCGTCATTTACCACGACCCACGCCACGCGCGAACCATCCGGCGAAAGCACTGGGTCAGCTTCACCAGTCTCTACTGTTAGCCATTGGGACAACGGCTCTGCAGCCAGTGGGCGGGGTGGGCTTGTATCCACCGGCAATGAGATTCTCTCCTTCAGGTGCCAAACTTCGCGTCCATCAGGCGACCACGCTAAATCCCAGGCCGTTGCTTCGGTAGAAGCGGCGGGCGCCTGAGCCAATTTCTCGATCTCTCCTGAAGAAACATTGATAAGAGCGATCTCCATCAACCCTTCCCATGGTCGGAGAGCGATCTGAGCCTGCGTCGGATCCAGGCTATAAGCGGCAGCAATCTGTGGATTGATCGGCGACCAAGCTAACGCCAGTATCTTGCCGTTCAGGCGGGCGAGTGGTCTAGCCCCTTCCTCGCCGATCATGTCCTGAAGATACAATGTCTCCGGTGAAGCACTATTCGGATCGTAAAAAGCGATTTGGCGGTTGTCGGGCGACCAAATCAAGTTGACCGCACCAGAGCATAGCTTGATCTGAGTCGCGCCGTCGAGGTTGATTAACCAGGTGCCCTGACTATCGAGTTGCGGAACGGCCAGCCATTGACCATCTGGCGAAAGACGGATAGGTGCCCACAGGTGAACAGGGCCGATGGAATCAGCCGGTCGGTAAATTCCAGGCTGGGAGAGGACTCTTTTATGGCCGTTTGCAATGTTCAGCAGTAGCAGTCGTCCATCTGAATCAGCCAGAAGTACCTGGTCGCCTTCAGCAGCCGAGACAGAGCCATTTGCCGGGCCGGTAGTGCAGGCAGCCGTTGAGAACAAAAGACTCACAATAAACAGGTATTTTATCGCGGTATGCATCCCATACCCTCCAAATCTGTGTTCGATACGTACCATAAAAGCCCGACGGCGTTTTACCGTCGGCCGCGATCTATTTCCATTCCCGCCCTAACCTTTAAGGATAACAAGCAGAAGTAGAGCCAGTAGCTTCGCCGTCGTTTTGACCAGACGGCTGGCAAGGGGTGGACGGGTCTCCAGAGTACCACGTTGTCGTGGGAAGCGTCCTGATCCAAACTGATTGATCACTGCTCGATCGTACCTCAAAGTGTAGATGTGGTCCATAGCAAGTACCTGTACATCCTGAGTAGGCTTGTAGACACCCACTCTGTACATACTGACCGTTCCATAAATTCGGGCGATAGCTGTTTAGATGAGCATACCAGGAGTAAGAGCCATCGCTGCGGGCTATCTTTAAGTAGTTGCCCCAGCCTGCATTGCTCCACCCCCACCCTGATATCCATCCACTGTTACTCGCTATCAATGGAGTGCCAGTGGGCATTACATAGTCAATGGCTTCAGACGATTGATTCTTGTGATAATCAGAACAACCAGGCCCACAGGAGATATATCTCTTTCCAATGAAGGGCAAGCGGAAGCCAACAGGGTCGCTCTCCAAGATAACAAAATCAGAGTGCTCAGACAGAGTCTGTCTCGTTAGAATTTCGGGTACCTCATCCAAGCGCAGAGGCTGGAAGCCCGGACCATAGGCGTCTCCTAGCGTTCGGGGCATCCTTCTGTCAAACTTGAATGATGCTACCATACGGTCATAAATCGCTGCGTAAGTATCCTCACTGTTCGTTCAGATAAACCAGACGGTATTCCCGAATGGTATGTTAACGTACTTGAACTCCGTCAGAGTGGAGATGCCCTCTCTCCGCAAGGCAGATTGTCCACCTACCAGAATAGTCTTTTCTGCTTTGATTTGAAAATCAATTGGGCCAAGGGATGTTGTGACAGCGTCGTATTGAGCCGTCCATTTCTCTAGCGGAGTGTTGCCTGTACGTTCAGCCAGGTATAACCCCACTTCTATTTTGGCAAGCCCGTCCGGGGAACTGAAACTCACTGTTCCACCGATACCTTTGTCATCCCGCGGGATAACTTGCCAGTCTGCAGGATACTCTATTGAGAATACATAACGAGGATCAGTATAGGTTAACCAACGGATTTTCTTGATCCCATCATTGGCCCAAGCTGCTCCACTGGGCACCATCACATTACCTACCAGCACCAATAATACGAACATCGAAAGAAACTTAACTTCGCGCATTTATCCCCCCTTTCGGCTATACTTACCGGTCTTCTTGGTGACATTCTCGGGCGATTTGCTCTGCCAGATACTCGCTTGCACGATATCGCTACGCAAGCACAGCCCCGTTTCCGTGTTGAGGAGGATACGCGGGGATTTCCCCGTGAAGGTGGCCTCCCGGCCGCATACCATTGCCCCGGATAGGCTCACGCCCTCTACACAGGGTTGTGGTAGTCTCGGAGGTCATTATTCCGTCAGAAGCTCAGAGCGTTCCGATGAGATTAGTGTAGCATAGTTCTGGTTGCTGTGTCAACTGGAAGAAATACCAGTTTTCCTCAGACAGTCTTTGAAAACGGCAGCCTTCCGGCGGCTAACTCGACGCACTCGCATACCGCCGCAACCCCGTGCGGAACAAGGCCGTCGCGCCGGCGAAGAACGCCAGCGCCAGCGCGACGGCCCCTGCGAGCATCCCGGTGGGCAGGTCGCCGCTGAGCGCCTGCGCGGGGATCGTCGTCATTACGCCGACGGGGACGATCCACGTGAGTACCAGACGCAGCCAGCCGGGGTAGAGGCCCACGGGGTAGCGCGCCATCTGCAACAGCGCGTTGAAGAGCCACGTGAACAAAAAGCCCGGACTCCAGAAGACCAGCGCGCTGAACGCCAGCAAAATCGCATAGAGGATGAGCAGCCCCGCCGCCATCCCGACGACGAAGGCGAGTACCCGTCCCGGCGTCAACGTCTGCCCCATCTGCGCCATGCCCGTCCCCAGCACGCCGAGCGCCAGGAGCAAATCCAGCAGCGCCAACGGACGCCAGTGCCGGAAACTGGCGAGGAACTGCACGTCCACCGGGCGTAGCAGCGTGAAGTCGAACTGTCCTGTCCAGACCTCACCATCCATCCCCGCCAGCGCCTCCAAACTCGGCCCGATGAACAGCCCGCGCAGCGCCCCCAGCGTCAGGTAGACGCCCAACAGCGCCAGCGTCGAAGCCAGCGTCCACCCGCGCAGCGTCTCCACCTGGCTGAACAGCACCACAATGCCGAGCACCCCCGTCCCCAGATTCAACACCGAATACAGCAGGCTGATCCAGAAATTCATCCGGTAGGCCAGTACGTCTTGAAAGGCGATGACGATAAAGCGTTTGATCAGTTTAAGGTAATCCATAGGTCCTCGCTATTGAGAGTTTGATAGTCGGGTAGTCAGGTAGTCGGGTAGTCAGATAGTCAGGTAGCCATTAGTCGGATAGTCACATTTGACTACAAGACTAACGACTATTCGACTACAAGACTAACGACTACAAGACTAACGACTATCCCCCTACCGCCGAATATCGCTTCACGCCCGTCCGCCACATCACGCTGAACAGCGCGAGGGTGACGGCGAGCCAGCCGAGCTGGAAGGCGAATCCCGTGAGGATGCCGGCGGCGTCCAGTTGCCCGGTGAGGACTTCCACGGGGAAGCCGACCATGTAGCGGAACGGTAGCCATGTCGCGGCCTGGTGCAGGATGCCGGGCAGCAGCGCCGTCGGCGCGACCTGGCCCGCGAGCAGGAAGATCAGCGCATCCTGGAGCGCCAACAGCGCGTCGGCGCGCGTTGCCCAGAAGGCCAGCAGCGCCAGCCAGTAGCCCCAGAAGAAGCGCAGCGCCCACGCAAGCGCCAGCGCCGGGACGAACGCCAGGCCATTTTGGAGCGTCACGTGCAGTTCCGGGCGCAGCCACAGCGCCAGTACCGCCGTTACCGGGACGATGAAGAGCATGTAGACGACTTTGCCCGCCACTTCCGACGAGAGCGCGTCGAACACCGGCGAGAGCGGGCGCAGTAGCAGCGAGTTCATCCCCCCGTAGCGGATCACGTCGCCCACCGTCCAGTTGGTCTGCGAATACGTCAGTTGGTTGACCACAATCAGGATGAGGTAATAGGCCACGAACTGCCCGCGCGAAAATCCTCCCACCGTCCCCCCGCCCGCCGCCGTTGACCACACGAAGAGGTAGATGAGCGGTGGAACCATCCACCCGAAGGCCAGCAGGAAGAAGAAACTGCGATGCTGCACCCAACTCAGCCACGTTCTGCGGATGAGCGCCAGTCCGCCCCGCAGGTTGATTTGGGACAGCGTGATGCGTGATCCGTGATGCGTGCTTCCTGCCTCCTGCCCCTTGCCTCTTGTCTCCTGCCTCTTGCCTCTTGCCTCCTGCATCATACCGCCTCCTCCTTGACCACCGCGTATTTCAGCCACACGAAGTCGCCTTCGATGTTTTTCACCTCCAGCAGGCGCAGGGGAATGATGCCGTCTTTGGTTTCCAGGTCGGGCGCGACGAACATCGAACGCGGAGATGTGCCGCCCACCAGACACGGGTTCAGCAGCACGCTGACCTCGTCGACCAGCCCGGCGCGCAGCAGCGCCCCGTGAAGCACGCCGCCGCTGTCGGTGCGGACGACGTCGATGCCGTAACGGGCGTGCGCCTCTTCCAGCGCCGCGCGCAGATCAACCTGTTCCTCGCCTGCGATGATGACATCCACGCCCAGGCTTTTGACGGCCTCGATGGACTCCGGCGGCGTGGCGTGTGAGCAGAGCAGCGTCACCTCGCCCCACCACTCGCTCTGCTGCATTTGCCGCCAGCAGCGCAGGCGACCCCGGCTATCAACGACGAGCAGGCGTTGCAGACCCGGCGCCTTCTCCGGCGGCGGTGCAGCCTGCGCTGCGGGCGTGTCCGGTTCGGGATACGCGACCAGCATCGTGGTGCTGCCGGAGAGCATCGCATCTAGTTTCCAATCCGCGATCATGCGGTAATAGAGGAAGCTGTCATCCGACATCCAATCCATGCGTCCGTCCACGCTTACTTCAGTATGCAAAATCACTTTGGGCAGCATATCACACCTCCACCTTCCCTTCTTGATAGATTTGATCAATGACCGCTTCGATGGGTGGGTCTTCGACCGAGAGATCCACAACGGGCAACGTATTCAACAGGTGCGCGGTGATGGTCGGCGTTGTTGCGCGCGGTACGCGGAGCGTCAAATGACCGTTCTCTTGTTCGACGACATCTGCTTCCGGCGGTAGGGCGGCTTGACCATTTGCCCCACTAAGCGCCAGCCGGATCAGCTTGAACGGCGCGAGCTTTTCCGCCAGCCCCTGGAGCGCGCCGTCGTAGAGCAGTTGTCCGTGGTGGATGAGGATCACGCGCGGGCACAGCGCCGTCACGTCGGCCATGTAGTGGCTGGTGAGGATGACGGTCACGCCGCTGCGCCGGTTGTACTCGGCGAAGAAGCGCCGCAGCCGCGCCTGCATCGACACGTCCAGCCCCAACGTCGGCTCGTCGAGGAAGAGCACATCCGGGCGGTGGAGCAGCCCGGCGACCAGCTCGCACTTCATCCGCTCGCCCAGGGAGAAGTTGCGCACGGGCTTGGTGAGCAGTTCCTCCATGTCCAACAGCGCCACCAATTCGTCCAGCGTGCGCTTGAACTCGGCGGGTGGCACGTGGTAGATGTCACCGAGCACGTTGAAGCTATCGAGCGGCGGGATGTCCCACAACATCTGGCTCTTGTTGCCGAGCACCATGCTGATGCGCCGCAGGTAATCGTGCCGGCGCTCCCACGGTGTAAAGCCGAGCACGCGCACCTCTCCCGCCGTCGGATGCAGCAGCCCCGACAGCACCTTGAGCGTCGTCGTCTTGCCGGCCCCGTTCGGCCCGATGAAGCCGACGAACTCTCCACGCGCGATCTCGAAGCTGACGTCGCGCACGGCTTCCACGTCGCGGTAGACGCGGTGCATCAGGCTTTTGAGCGCCGCGCCCACCCCCGCCTCCCGCTCTGGCACACGGTACGTCTTGCACAGGTTTTTTACGACAATTTGCGATGCGGTCATGGCTTTGTTTGCGATGCTCCTTTCCTTGATGATAGACGGGAAGAGAAATCCTGTCTATTGTCTACATTTGTTGTCTACTCTAATCATACAACCCTGGTGTGCAAGTGGAGGGTTTGCAAAATAACTTCTGCTCGTTTCTGGTGTTTTCTACAGTATACATCGCTTCAACGTTCTGCTACCCTATAAAAGCGTGCGACATCACGAGGGAACATTTCGTATAGAAAAGGCGTCTTTGCTTATGGCGGATTTTAATCCGTTTCATCCGTTGACCGTTTTTGAGGAGGGGCGATATGCAAACACAAAGCTCGAAGTCGAATCTGGGGACAACCCTGCTCTTGCTGTTTTTAGGCGCGTTGCCGCTGATCATCCTGTTGTTGGCGTTGCCGTGGCTTCTAGGTTGAGGGGAACGTGATCCAAAAATGCTCCAAGGGGATCGTCAGATCCCCGTTCTGGTCTGGATCTGGCGATCCAGACCAAGCGAAATTGGATCTACTGAGACTAACGACTAAAATAAGGAGGGCGCTATGACAATCGAGACGTCGTCTAAACCACACCGAAGCGGACGTTGGCTGCTGGTTGCGGCCTTGGTGTTGGGTGGATTGCTGTTTCTGGGACAGTATCTGGTGTTGGCCGTAATGCATGGACTGCGCCTGGTCGGTTCACC
>JAIOAS010000149.1 GCA_019873725.1 Chloroflexota bacterium
TGGATTGCCAGAATCGACCAACACCCTCCTCTGTATTACCTCTTGCTCCGGGGTTGGATGGCTCTGGATGGCGATACGCCCTATCATGTCCGCCTGCTTTCGGTGCTCTTCGGCACGGCCTCCATCCCCATGATTTACCTGATCGGCAAACGGATGTCGGGCGCAATGGTGGGATTGGTGGCCGCCGTGCTCCTGGCCGTTTCACCCTTCAATATCCGCTTCGCGCAGGAAACGCGCATGTACACGCTTCTAACGTTCAATGCGGCTGTGGCAATCTATGCACTGGTCCGACTGCTGACGGACGCGCAGGCTGTCAGGCCCATCGGCAGCCAATTGCGGGACTATCTGCACGCCCGGCGTTGGTCAGCCATCCAGAGCCTGGAGACCGACCTGGCATGGGGCGCCTTTATCGTGTTCTCGGCGGCGACCATGCTCACCCACAATACAGCAGTGCTTTTCCCTGTAGCCGTCAATATCTTTGTTCTGGGGCTGATACTCGTTCAAAGGACAAAAAAATCAGAGGCTTCGCTCGCCTTCCATGCCCCTTCTTTTGGAAACTGGGCGAAGGCACAGATTGGCATCATCTTGTTATGGACGCCCTGGAGCGTTGCTTTTATCCGGCAAGTCAGGGGCGTCTATCAGGAGTTTTGGCTCCCCAAACCAGAGTGGAACACCGTTGTCGAGACGCTCAAATCCTTTTTGAATGCCGCTACGCCGACGCCAAGTCAATCCAGCCCGCCGTCGTCGATTTGGATTATGTACGTACTGGCGCTTGGCTTAGGATTGCTGTATTACCGAAAAAAAGTATCGCACCTCCTGTTTCTGGTCTCCCTGTTCGTCATTCCTTTCCTGGGCGAGCTACTCGTGAGCATCCGCCGGCCCATTTTTTACGACAAAACCCTGATCTGGACAACGATTCCGTTGTTGCTCGTTCTGGCAGCCGGCGTCGCGCAGCTACGATATCGCTTTGTTATTCTCGTCGCGTTGGGGGTTTTGAGCGCAAACAACCTGTTTGCCGCCGCCGACTATTACCGGTTCGCGCAAAAAGAGGATTGGCACACCGCTGCCGGTTATGTCGCCAATTTTGCGCAAGAGGGCGATTTGGTGCTTTTCAATGCCACCTGGGTGCAAATCCCGTTCGACTATTATTTCAAAACCTACGAAGACCAGTACGCGATCCAGGTGGAGAAACGGGGCATGCCTGTCGATATGTTCGATGCCGGCGTCGTGGAACCCAAAATGACGGAAAACGATTTACCCAGGTTGCTTTCTCTGTTGAGTGGGCGAAAGCGAGTCTGGCTGGTCTACAGCCATAACTGGTATACCGATCCGGCAGAGCTAATCCCCAAGACACTGGCAACGCACATGACATTGACCCGGCAGCGCTATTTCTATGGCGGACTGGTGCAATTATATGAAGCACCCTGAAATAGAAATTCCCGTGTCAAACGAAAAGATAATGTTACCGAAGGGCCATCGTTCACCGGAATGAAAATGCTACCCAATAGTCTTCCTCCTTCCAAGTTCTTTAACATACGCTGTTAAGGTTGCTGGCCTGCAGCAAGGGTTTAAAAGACATTCTCAATGTGCTCTGGCGTAGCACCAGGCAAAGTGAAAAGCTGATCCGGGGCAGTGTAGATATCCTGACGTAACTGTCGTGGATTGGTGATGTCGATACGCAGTTGCAGTAACTGCTGTACCTCTGTGCTAACGGTTCCAGTGGCACACAGGCGTTGCCAGGGCGTCAAGGCAGAATAGCGGTTATCAGTGGTGAATGCAAGGAGTTGACATCCGCCCATCGCCCGCTATAATCGCGGAAGTCGGGCGGGCAGCCCGGCTTATATTGTGACGAGGGGGACAGATGATCGGCGGGAGAATTAAACAATGGGCCGCAGCCAACCGGAAGGAAGTGATACGCTTTTCAAAGTTCCTGGTGGTGGGCGCGATTGGCGCCGTCATTGACTTTGGCACCTATAACATCTTGCTGAATCCGACCAACAGGGCCGTCGACGTAGGGGGCTTCCTGCACACGCCCCTGTTGGCATTAGGGCTTAAGGACCCGCAAAATCTCGGGCCTACCTTCGCGGGCACGCTGTCTTTCGTGATCGCCGTCATCAGCAACTTTCTGTGGAACCGCTACTGGACCTATCCCGATTCACGCAGCAAGCCCTTGGTGCGCCAGTTCATCCAATTCTTCTTCGTAAACCTGACCGGTATCGTGATCCGAGTCCCGATTCTGACATTTACCCATCGCCCCTTTTCGCAACTGATCCAGACCGTGGTGCCGGCTCTCACGTCCCAAGCCGAACGCCTGGGCAGCAATATGGCGCTGGCCCTGGCGGTGGGGATCGTATTGTTCTGGAATTTCTTCATCAATCGCTACTGGACATATAACGATGTGAAATAGCCTGACGCGCAGGTTATGATGCAGATTGCGATCGATTACACAGCAGCCGCCAGACAGGGCGCGGGCATCGGCAGATACGCCCGCGAGCTGGTCGATGCAGTTTTGGCTACTCCCAGCGACCACCAGTTTGTGTTACTGACGGCGGCAGCCGGTCTGAGCGAAGGCTGGACTCGCACACGGCAACGCTTGCGCGAAACCGCAGCGCATCCCGCCAACCTGACGTTCCGCGACCTTCCGCTCACCGACGACTGGATGGCCCGCCTATGGCAGCGCCTGCGCCTCCCCCTGCCCGCCGAATGGATCACCGGGCGTGTGGACGTTTTCTACTCGCCGGATTTCGTTTTGCCGCCGCTGCAACGCCGCACCCGCGCACTATTGACCGTCCACGATCTTTCGTTTCTGCGCCACCCGGAGACGTTCCCACCGAAGCTAGGCGCATATCTCAAACAAGCCGTCCCGCGTAGCATCGCCCGTGCCGACCACATCCTGGCCGATTCCGAAGCCACCCGGCGCGACTTGCTCGACGTGCTCGGCGTCCCGCCCGCCAAAGTGACCACACTCTACGGCGGTGTCTCGCCGTGCTTCACCCCCCAGCCAACCGAGAACGAGCGCGCCCGCTTGCAGGCGCAGTACGGTGTCGGCGCGCGGCCTTACATCCTCGCCGTCGGCACCGTCCAACCGCGCAAGAACTACGTCCGCCTGATGGAAGCCTGCGACCCGCTGAACGCGCAACGCGACCTCGATCTCGTGATTGTGGGCCGCCCGGCGTGGCTCTCCGAGCCGATCGTCGCGGCGGCGGAGCAGCGGCCCTACGTCCATCTGCTGGGCTTTTGCGCCGATGCCGACTTGCCTGCACTCTACCGACAGGCAGAAGTACTCGCCTTTCCAAGTGTATACGAAGGCTTCGGCTTCCCGCCACTCGAAGCGATGGCCTGCGGCACACCCGTCGTCGCCTCCACCGCCTCCAGCGTCCCGGAAGTTGTCGGCGACGCCGGGCTGCTGGTCGATCCATTCGATGTCCCCGCGTGGAGCGCGGCGTTGGCGCAGTTACTCGACGACCAGACGCTGCAGGCGCGGCTGCGCCAGGCCGGGTTGGCGCGCGCCGCGACCTTCACCTGGGCGCGGACGGCCCAGGCATGGCTGAATTTGGTCGCGGCGCCGAGAACTTAATCAAAGACTACAAAAGTCTCAGCGGGTAGACTTTTGTAGCCTGGCTCCTGCTTAAAATTTCGCACCACGGAGACACGGAGGGCACAGAGATTCTTCAACATCTTCTCCGCGTCCTCTGTGTCTCTGTGGTTATTTTGTGAGGAGACTTATGCAATATGACGTTATCATCGCAGGTTCCGGTCCGGCCGGCGCATCGACGGCGCTGCATCTGGCACACATCGCGCCAGAAGTGGCGCAACGCACGCTGATTCTGGAAAAAGCACAGCATCCACGCCCCAAGCTCTGCGGCGGTGGCTTGTTGCAGGATGGCGAGTTCATCCTGCGCCGCCTGGGGATGGACGTTGCCGAGGTGCCACACGTCGAGGTGAAAGAGGCACATTTCCGGTTCGAGGGACGCGGCTTCTTCATCGCCCGCCAACCGGTGAGTTTTCGCGTGTTCGCCCGCGACTTGTTCGACAAGTGGCTGATCGACACAGCCCGCAAACGTGGTATCGCGCTGCGCGAAGAAACCCGCGTCCTCAAGGTGGTCCCTCACAATGCGGGTGTAACGGTAGAAACGAACAACGGAACCTACACGGCGCGCGCCGTTGTAGGAGCCGATGGATCGCTTAGCGCCGTGCGCCGCGCCGTTCCAGGGACGCGCACCGGCCACACAGCACGGCTGCTCGAATTCTACATCCCGCCCGAACATACTCCTGCAACCGATCAAGACAAAGGTATCTTCGATTACAAAGTCATCGGGCAGGGTGTCCAGGGATACGTATGGGACTTTCCCATGCTCATCGACGGACGTCCGGCGCGTAACCGGGGTATCTTTGACCTGTGCATGTACGATACACCCCGACAAGACCTGCGCCCGGTTTTGCGGCAAGCGATCGCCCAGGACGGCATCGATCCAGAAACATACCCGCTCCTCAGTCACCCTATCCGCTGGTTTGATCCCGCCGACAGCTTCGCCGCCCCGCACATCCTGCTGGTAGGCGACGCTGCGGGGGTCGATCCTTCCTACGGCGAGGGTATTTCCTTTGCGTTGGGGTACGGCGAGCTGGCTGCGCACGAGCTTAAGTCCGCCTTCGCCCAGAACGATTTCTCTTTCACCGGTTACAAAGCGCGTATCCTCAACAGCCGCATGGGCGTGATCCTCAAACGCCGCCGGAATCTGGCAGCGATGCTCTACGGCATCCGCACCCCGAACATCCAGCGCCTCATCTGGTGGCGGCTCAACTTTCTACTAAAATGGTACGTTGAAAACTTCCTCATCGACTGGGCCAAATAACACGCTCGACTGTTTACAATCGCAGAAATACGCTACAATATAAATATTAAAGTGAGCACCCAAACAGCCAAAAAGGGGCCGGATTATGGAAGCGTGGGCCAGGCTTGGCGAACAAGCAAAGTCCCTGCCCGAAGCCACACTCGAGCGCGTGCTCCGCTACGAACCGGGACTGATCCAGCGCATGGAGGAACTTCTCACCGCCACGGCATCACACCTGCCGCGGATTGTTGCACGCCGTGTGGTCGAAGCGCCCGTGCGCGGCCCCTTGGCCCTGCCGCTCGAAGGTACGGTGATGTTCGCCGACATCGACGGCTTTACCCCCCTCTCCGAACAGTTCGCCGAAGCCGCCTCCGAACAGGGCGCCGATGAGCTAACGGGGCTGGTCAACCGCTTCCTCGAAATTCTCATCACCACCACCCACGCCTACGGCGGCGATATCCAGAAATTCGGCGGTGACGCCGGCATGTTGCTCTTCACCGGTGAGCAGCACGCACACCGCGCCTGCGCCGCCGCGCTCGCAGTCCAGGCCGCAATGGCGCAACAGATGGGCGAAGTCCAGACCTCACTCGGCAACTTCCCGCTGCGCATCGCCATCGGCCTGGGATCGGGACGCATGATTGGCATGGGACTGGGCAACCGCGATGGGCGGGAATGGCTGATCACCGGTGCGCCGCTCGACGCGATGGGGCGCGCGCAAAGCGCCGCTCCTGCCGGCGGCGTGGTGATCGATGGGACGACCCTGAATCTTTGCCCCGACGTTCTGGAGTGTGAATCTCTCGGCGAAGACCTTTATCTCCTCAACCGCATCAAAGCGCCGCCGCAACTGCAACCGCTCGAATCCCTGCCTTCACCACCACAGGTACAAGAAATCGAGTATCTGGACTGGCTGCTCTCCCGTATGGATGCCCTGACGCCCTACCTGGCATCTGATTTACTCAGCCGCCTGACCACGGTCGCCAATCCGACCCAGGTGCAACAGTGGAGTGAAATCCGCCAGGTGACAATTCTGATGCTTTCCCTGACCAACCTACCCGATCTGAGTCTGTATTGGGAGGATGCTGACATCCTGCTGGAAAAAGTCGGAGCGCCCAACGCCACCTTCATGCAAGCCCGCGATGTCGTCCACCATTACGACGGTGTGGTAAACAAGATCGGGGCGTCACCGCAAGGGGCGTATATGATGGTGCTCTTCGGCGCGCCCAAAGCCCACGAAGATGATCCCTTGCGGGCGGTGCTGGCGGCGCTGGAGTTGCAAGAACGGTTCACCGACGCGCCGCTGCGCATTGGAATCAACACAGGGTTCGTCTTTGCCGGGGACGTCGGCACCGCCGAACGGCGCGAATACACGGTGATGGGCGATGCGGTCAACCTCGCCTATCGCCTGATGTCCGTGTGCCAGCCGGGTGACGTGTGGCTCGGCCCCGATACAGCGCATAATCCGGCCATCAGCAATCGGGTCAAAGGCACATGGGAAGCGCCCCGCAAGTTTAAGGGCAAGCAGGCACCCATCGCGCCCTTCATTGCGAAAAGTGTTCGGCCGATATTGAGCGAGGCAGAAACCGAAGAACTGCCACTGATCGGGCGGGAGGCCGAACTGGCGCAACTGCAAACGGCACTGGAGGCCCTCAAAACCCGACAAGGGCAGACTGTTACACTGCACGGCGCTGCCGGAATCGGCAAGAGCCGCCTGGTTCATGCCGTCGCAGCCGCGGCGACCGCGATGGGGTATCGCGTCTACGCAGGGGCAGCGCCCTCGTATGGCGCGCATTTACCCTACGCGGCCTGGGAAGCGCCATTGCGCACGCTGTTGGGCCTGGAGGATGTGCCGCCCACAGCACAAGCGGACACACTCCGTGCGGCCATGGACAAACACGGGTTGGGGATGTGGGCGGCGTTACTGGCGCCGCTCCTCAACATCGATCTGCCGCCCTCGCCAGAAATCGTCGGCTTACCGCCGGCCATGCGCGAACAGCAACGCCGGGCCGTGATCCGCTTTCTGTGGGAACTTGCCGCCGCGGCACAGCCCTGTGTGCTCATCCTCGAAAATGCGCAATGGATGCCAACCGCATCGTTGGAACTCCTGGACGCCCTGGTGGATGAACCCACCGACACGCCACTGCTCATACTCATCACCTACCGCGACGATCCGGCGCTGGAAAAGCGCTGGCAGGCGTCCGACCACCACCGCGATGTCGCGCTGGACCCACTGGAACGCGGAGCTACGCTAACGCTGGCGCGGGCCGTGACGCGCACGCCGCAATTGCCGCGCGAGGTCGAACGCTGGATTGTGAAAAGCGGAGCGGGCATTCCGCTGTTCACCATCGAGGCCGTGCGCACGCTGATTGCTTCCGGGATTTTGAAACGGGAGAACGGCACGTGGACGCTGTCTCATCCACTGGAAGAGGCCCCGCTGCCCGAAACGGCTTACGGCCTGCTACAAAGCCGCATCGATCAACTGGAACCGCCCAGCCGCCACTTGCTACGCGCCGCCACGGTCGTCGGCGAACAGATGACGGTGCCGATGCTGGTGGCCGGCTACGGTGAGGAGCCGCAGCCCGTCGTTAAACGGCGCTTGCCACAGCTCCATCCGCTGGGGCTTGTGCCCGGTGACGAGCGCGGCGAAACGCTAATTTTCCGTCAATCGCTGATTCGTGAAGTCGCCTACCGGGGGCTGCCCACCCGCATCCGCCGCCTCATTCATCACAGATTGGCGGATTACCTGAACACAAACCGAGAAGCAGCCACGTCGAACTGGCTCACATTGCTGGCGTTCCACGCTTTCGAAGGGCAGAGTTGGGAACAGGCGGTGCGCGCCAATCTCGAATTGGGTCAGCGCGCGATGGACAACTACCTGACCGATCAAGCCGTCCAGGCGTTCGAGCGTGTCCTGCAAGCGATCAACGCCGGCCAACTCGCATTGCCGGATATTCACATCGAGGCGCACCACCTTCTGGGAGAAGCCCTGGCGATCCTGGGACAATACGAAAAAGCCTTGACGCACCTGGCACAGGCGCGGCAGCTCCTGCCATCTGCCCCCAAGAACGAGGACGACATCCAAAAACTGGCGCACCTGGAATATCACGTTGCAGCCGTGCTCGAAACGCAGGGACACTATACCGAAGCGTTCGCGGCAGTGGAGCGCGGATTGGGGCTACCGGGCATCGAGGATCACCTTGAAGGGGCGCGACTCTATTTGATGGGCGCGGGTCTACACTATCGGTGCGGGCAAATCGAACACTCGCAAACCTGGGGAGAGCGTAGCGTCACCCTTGCCGAACGCATCAAAGGGACTGAAGCCAACAAAATTCGCGCGCGGGCGCTCTACTTGCTGGCGTTCCTGGCGTCGCTGCGCGGTGAATCGGCGAAGGCACTTACTCTGGGCGAAGAGAGCCTGCAAATGTACACAACACTGGTCGATCTGGTGGGACAGATGGACGCACGCAACCAATTGCTCCTCATCAACCTCGCCCAGGGGAACTGGCAGGCCGCCAGCAGCCACGGTGAGCAGGCGATCCGCCTTGCGCAGCGCATTCACCACATCGAAGGGGAAGCAAAAGTCGCCGCCAACCTCGGCGAGGTGTATCGCTACCAGGGCAGCGTCTCCCAGGCCCGCATGTCCTACAGCCGCGCGTTAACCATCGCAGAGGATCGCGGCATCACGTATGGGGTGGCGCTGATGGAAAACAACCTTGCCGCCCTGGCGCTGATGGAACACAAACTCGTCGAAGCCCAGCAACGCCTCGACCGGGCGGAACAGCTTTTCAGCCAGTTGGGATCGACGACGCTGCTGCCCGAACTCCTGCGGTATCGCGGCACGTTGGCGCTGCTGCGTGGACAGCATGAGGCGGCGCTCAAATACGCCGAAGACTCCCTGCGCGCCGCCGATACCCAAAATGACCGCCAGGAAGCCTGCCGCACGTACCGGCTGCTCACGGAAATTCACCTGGCGCTGGGACAGTGTGACGCCGCAAAGGCTACCCTTGAGCAAGCGCTGGGCATTGCCAAAGCCAACCAGGATCGCTACAGCGAAGCCCAGGCGATGTTGACACAGGCGCAGTGGTACTACTGCTGCGCGCAACCGGACACAGCCATCGAACATCTCCTGACCGCCATCGACACCTTCACTGCCCTCGGCGCGCAGTGGGATTTGAAACAGGCAAAACGCCTGTTGGACGATTGGCAAAAGAACTGAGAATCCGGTGGATTCTACTGTCAGTGCGAAAGGAGAAATGAGAGATGGTGACACAACAATGTTCACAACAACACAAGCTTGTGCTTTCTTGTCTTTGCATTGCGCTTGGCGCAGGCGCCTTGATCGCCTTGCTCTTCTTCACGCCCCCCTCCACCGTCATGGCTACATCCGCCATAACGCAGACGCCCCCTCCCGACGAAACTCCAGCCTTCACGTCCTTTGCAGTCCCTGGCTACTACATGCTAAGTTCCGAATGTCCTGTGCCCTACTACACCGTCGAACCGGACAAAGTGCCCACCTCCATCCATGTGATGAACACCAACGGGAGCACAGAAGCCAATATCATCTTGCGCTTGTGGGGCGTAGCGGGTGATACAAGGCCCCCGGCCGAAATCTCTCGCGTCATCCCACCCAACGGCAACGTCGTCATCAAAACGGAGGAGATCGCCCAGGCGCTTGTAGAGCAGGGCAGTGGTATTACCGAAGGAACCGGCCTGATTACGGGCGACCAACTCCTGGCGTGCATAGTCAAAGGGACGCCCGGTGACGGCTCCCCTGCATACCGCGCCGCGTATGCTGCCTACCCCGCCTATAACAGACTCATCTTCCCCTGGGTAGGCATGCCCCGTGAGGACTTGATGCCACGCATCTATATACAGAACACCAGTGATTATACGACTAGCATGTATATGCATCTGGCCTCCAATGGCGTAACGCGTTACACGGATACCATTACTATGGGACCCTATCAACTATGGATTTATGATCCAATCGCTGCAGGGCATCTAGCCCATGCGGAGGCCGGCACACTCATCGCGCGCAGCTCGGAGGCGTCACTTAGCGGTTACATGGGCGCACTGGACCCCAGCGGCGCGTTAGCCGAAGCCTGGGAAGGTATTGGAGGGAACGGTGTCGATAACATTCTGGTGGTGCCGAAAACCTTGAATCGTGCCGACGGCCTCTACAGCAGGATCTGGCTTGGACAAACTGAGCCTGCGTCTAACGGCGGGCAGACATCTCTAACGTATTATCGCGTCGGAGATGGTCAGATGGTTGACCAGATTACCGATTTGTCTATCTACTACATGACGCAATTCGGCGTGCCCCTCCCTGACGCCCCCTGGGCGGGAAGCGTGCAGGTTGATTCTGGGGATATAAATTATCCCGACTTCACCGGCGCGGTGATCGAACGTTTTGCCGGGGATGCGCCGCCGCAAGACATCGGTGGATACTCCGCCCTGGGCTATTATGATTGGTACAACTACCAGATGGTGTATCTACCATCTGTCGTGCGCCATCCCGAATACGCAACGCATTACTGGATTTACAATTCCAGCGATGACGACGTCGTCGTCTTTCTGGATATTTTTGACCCGCAAGGCACATTGAAATTGGAACGCACGCAAATGATTCCGCCGAAAACCAGCTTCTACTGGGATCAGGCCTCGATGGAAGAACTCGGCATGCTCTTCGAGGGCGCTGGCAGGATCACGGTCGAAGAGATGGTTGGAGAGATCGTCGTTGTTGGCGGAGAGCGTACTTTGCCAACCTTTGATCTCGGCCCCGATGATCCCTACGAGTTCAACAACACCTATGACACCGCCTGGCCCCTCACCATCCCGGCAAACATCAATGCCTACATCGGGTGGCAGGGAGACAAGGATTGGTATTCGTTCGAGATCGCCGACACATCCCTACTTTCGATAACGTTGTTCAATTTACCGGCAGACTACGAACTCATCATCGCGCCTGACCCGAGCTTGCTGCCTGAGTTACCGGAAGGACAGGAGTTAAGCGCGCTGGACGATCCCGTCGGCACGGATGAAGAGGGCAACATCGAAAGCGCCGGTGGGTGGGCCTCCATTGGCGGATGGGCTTCCATTGGCGGGTGGGCCTCGATTGGGGGGTGGGCCTCCATCGGCGGCTGGGCATCGATTGGCGGGTGGGCCTCCATCGGCGGCTGGGCGTCGATTGGCGGCTGGGCGTCGATCTCCTCCAACCCGGACCTCCAGGCCGAGCAGGTGCGCGTCGTGGCTTTGTATCCGGGCACCTACTACGCCGTTGTAATCCCGGCAAGCGAATCGGCCTACTCCGATCAGCCCTACAGCCTGTCCATACAAGCCACGCCGATCAATGTGCGGAGCTGTACGTGGACGGAAAATTATCCCGGCAGACCCCGTAAAACGGACATCTATACCGGTACCAGCGTCACGCTGGCGACGCCGCCACTGACATTGATCCTTTACAATCCTACCCGGCTGGTACATACGTATGGGGTTACCGATACGACACCACTCACGCAAGCGTTGCGCTTGCTGGCTGACGCGCCCAATGTGCGCGGCATCCTCTACCCGATCGAAACGCACGCAACGATCGCCGAATTGTACGCGGCCTGGAACGCCACCTACTGCAACGTCCACAGCGCCAACCAACTGGCGCAGGCCATCCGCGAGGAGATCATCGCCCCTTATCTGTACAGCGAACCGGGCATCAGTTACATCGTGGTGGTCGGTGACGACGCGCAAATTCCCTTCTACCGGCAGAGAGATATGACCCGCATCGCCAACGAACGCGAATTCGGGATCATCGGCTACGCCCAATCGGCGATCGGGGCAGCGACTCGCATGGGCTTCTACCTCACCGACGATGCTTATGGCACGCCGGTCGGCGCGGAACTGGGCTGGCGCGGGCAGTATTTCTGGCGCCCACGTAAGGCCACCGGTCGGCTGGTCGAATCACCGGCGGAAATGAAGATGATGATCGACGTCTTCCTGGAAACCGGCGGCGTCCTGCCCTCTACCAGCGCCCTGGTCACCGGCTACGATTTCCTTGCCGATTCCTCCACCGCCATCGCCGGATTGCTGGGAGCGATGCACGCGCCTCTCCCCACCCCAAGTACCCTGATCAACGACACATGGACAGCGGACGACTTGCGCGCCGCCTGGACACAACGCACAAATGTACCAGACCTGGTGGCCGTCAATGCCCACTTCGAGCATTGGGCCGCGCTGCCCGCCAGCGCCCCCACCCCCGCCGATTTGTTCTTCAACACCGACGTGCAGAAAGCCGATGCCTCCATCGCTGGGAGCATCGCCTGGTCGATGGGCTGCCACGCGGGCTACAATGTCCCTGACGATGACGTTTACTTCCTCTACCCGCAGACCTCGCCCGACTTTCCGCAGGCCCTCGCCGCCAAAGGCAGCACGTGGATCGCCAACACCGGCTACGGGTACGGCACCGATGATGGCATTGCCGGCTCCGAACGGCTGATGGTTTATTTGACCCACGAGATGGGGCGCCAGAACGTTATGCCCATCGGTATCGCCCTCCGCAACGCCAAAGTGCGCTATCTCTACGGTTTGCCGCACGGGGGATTGACACCCTACGACGCCAAATCCATCATGGAAGCAGTTCTGTACGGCCTCCCGATGTACCTGGTGGACACGCCCAACACGCTTGATCCCTCTGCTTACCTTCCACCCATCATGATGACAGAGGTTGCTACCATCCCCTTGAGTTTTAACCTGCTCGCCCAGCAAATCAATGTAACGCCAGAGTTGGTCCGGCAGAGCGGCAATAGCGGTGACTTCTTCAGCATCGGCTCGAATGGTATGGTGTGGACGCACGGCACAACAGGACGCCCCCTGCTCCCCTCCGGTGCAATCCCATTGCCACTTGAGCCGGATAACTTGTACTGGCAGCCGCGAGGGGTCGTACTCCTCTCCGGCGACCTCACACCGTTCGAAGATTTCGATCCGGTGATCACCCGGCCTGTTTCGGATACAGCGTTGACCGAGCCGCCGCTGGAAGAGGGGCTGGGCTGGTCATCCCCACAGCTTTTTACCATCAACCGCTTTGGCGACGACGTCAACCGGCTCGCCGCCACCTTCGCGCTCTTTAATGCCAGAACCCGCGAGTTGCGTCTGCTGACCAAAGCCGGGATTCAGGTGTTTTATACCCGCCCCTGGAACAACGATTACACGCCGCCGCGCATCCTCACCGCCCGCGC
>JAIOAS010000150.1:0-1641 GCA_019873725.1 Chloroflexota bacterium
ATCTTAAATGAGCTTTTTGCCGAAATACCGAAATGGGGTACAATGCCGAAATATAAAACTTGCACAAACCAACCTTAGTATAGGCGAACTTTTCTCAGAAGTCAAATTTCCCTTTGAACGCAGAACCATATTCGTTGCACATTCATTGCACATTCGTTGTACATTCGTTGCACATTCGTTTTACATTCGTTCTACATTCGTGGTACATTCGTGGTACATTCGTGGTCAGCAAAACCCTACACCGGAGAAAAACGATGGCCCAACCGCCCAAACTGCTCGATCAAGTCCGTGAATTGCTGCGCATCAAACATTACGCCCTGCGCACTGAAGAAGCCTACATCGATTGGATCAGACGCTTCATCCTCTTCCACAACAAACGACATCCCCGCGATATGGGGACGCCCGAAATCCGCGCCTTCCTCGCCCACCTGGCCACCGAGGAGAATGTCGCCGCCTCTACCCAAAATCAAGCCCTCGCCGCCATCCTTTTCCTCTACCGCGAGGTGCTGCACCAGGAACTCGACCCCCTCGACCTCGACGCCATCCGCGCGCAAAAACCTAAACGCCTGCCCACCGTCCTCACCCGCGCTGAAGTGCAGAAAGTGCTGGCCCAGCTCACCGGTGAACACTTGCTTATGGCGCGCCTGCTCTACGGCAGTGGACTGCGGCTGATGGAATGTCTGCGCCTGCGGGTCAAAGACGTGGATTTCGAACTCCGGCAGATCACCGTACGCGAAGGCAAAGGCGACCAGGATCGCGTCACGATGCTGCCTCAGGCGATCATTCCCGCTTTGCAAGAACACCTGGTCCACGTGCGCGCGCTCCATCAACAGGACTTGCAAAACGGCTATGGGTGCGTTTACCTGCCGGATGCGCTGGCGCGCAAGTATCCCAACGCCTGTACCGAATGGGGCTGGCAATACGTCTTCCCCTCCGACCGGATTTCCAAAGACCCGCGCGGGGGTGAGCTACGCCGCCATCACGTCCACGAAAGCAGCTTGCAAAAAGCCATCCGCGCCGCAGCTCAGGCTGCCGGCATAGTCAAACCCGTCAGCCCGCACACCTTCCGCCATTCCTTCGCCACTCATCTGCTGGAAGCAGGCTACGACATCCGTACCGTCCAGGAATTGCTCGGCCACAAGGACGTGAAAACGACCATGATCTACACCCACGTCCTCAATCGCGGCGGGCTGGCTGTGCGCAGCCCGCTAGATCTCGAATGATGATTGAGAACGCGAGCATATAAAGCTCATTATGAGTTTCTAGGATGCCGGTTGAGGAACAAGGTCCTGTTGTGGGGGGAGATTGGTTGGTGATTGCGCCTGACGTGCTGACACCTTACGCTTTTCTAGCCAACGCTGCAAAGAACGCTGGCTCTCAGCCGAGGGGCGTCCTAGCAAAATACCGGCGATACTAATATCTTCATCCAGATTCGGCCAATGGATTCCCTCTCCATCGCCGAGCAATTCCCAATGATTGCGTTCTGCGGCTGTACCATAAACCAGACGTGGATACCAGGCAAGCGGCACAGAAACGGTGCGTCCATCGGTTAAATCAACCGTCAACGTATCACCGGTTACAACAACCCTTTCCGCTCGCGCCTGACGAACCTCATTCTCCAAAATGCTCATTCCATTCTCC
>JAIOAS010000150.1:2421-12998 GCA_019873725.1 Chloroflexota bacterium
TCAAAGCGTTGGGCACCGGCGTCTCACTCCCCCTGGACCGGTTCGATGTGACCATGGACCCCGACGCCCCTGCCCGCCTCCTCGCCGACCGCCGCCATCCCCACAACGTCGAAACCTGGTCCCTGCACACCTTCACCCCCGCCCAAAATTACATAGCAACCCTGGCTATCGCCACCCCACACCCCACCCTCACCTTCCTGACCGCCAGCTTCTAGCGAAAGGGGAAAAGCAGGAGGTTTGGGGGCGAGCAAACCCCACCCCCAAACCCCACCCCAGATTCTTGAGAAGATACCTCATTTCTCATTTCTCATTACTCATTACTCATTACTCATTACTCATTACCTAATACTCATTCTCGCTACCGCCTCCCGAATCGCCTCTGTAGATGCCGTTACCGAAACCCGCACATACCCCTCCCCCGCCGGGCCGAAGAACGAACCGGGCGCAAAAACCACCCCCGTCCGCTCCATCACCGCCAGCGCGAACGCTTCGGAGGACGCCCATCCCACCGGGATCGCCGCCCAGAGATAGAGCGTCGCCTGCGGCGGTTGCGCCGTCATCCCCAGCGCCTTCAACCCTTCGACGAGAATATCGAACCGCTCGCGGTAGAGTGCGTTGCGCGCTGCCAACCATGCCGGCGTCGTAGTCTCGATGGCGACGATAGCAGCCTCTTGCAGCGGATGAAACAACCCCGAATCCATATTCGACTTCACCTGCGCCAGCGCCGCCAGCGCGCTCTCGTTCCCCACCGCCATCCCCATCCGCCACCCGGCCATGTTGAACGTCTTGGAGAGCGAGTTGAACTCCACCGCCACGTCCAGCGCGCCCTCCACCTGCAAGATGCTCGGCGCGACGTAATCGCCGTAAGTCAAGTCGCAGTACGGCGCATCGAAGCACAACAGGATGCCGTGCTGCCGGGCAAAGTCCACCGCCCGCGCCAAAAAACCCAGATCGGCCACGGCCCCCGTGGGATTGTTGGGATAATTCAGCCACATCAACTTCGCGCGGTCGGCCACCTCGGCAGGGATTGCGTCGAAATCGGGCAGGAAGCCGTTTTCCGCCAACAAAGGGAACGTTTCAAAGTCCGCCCCTGCCAGCCGCGCGCCGGCCGCATAAGGCGCGTAGCCCGGATCGGGCAACAGCGCCAGGTCGCCCGCATCCAGCCACGCCAGCGCCATATTGACAATCCCCTCCTTTGAACCGATCAGCGGCACCACCTGCCTGTCGGGATCGAGTGTCACCCCAAAGCGCCGCGCGTAATACCCCGCCAACGCCCGGCGAAACTCCGGCAATCCGCGATACCCCGAGTACCCGTGCACATCGGGCTTCTTCGCTGAAGCATACAGCGCCTCGATCACCGCATCATCCGGCGGCATGTCGGGATTGCCGATGTCCAGCCGGATCATTGTCCTGCCGTCGCGCGCCGCCTCCGCCACCACCCGCTCCCACCGCGCAAATGGATACGGCGGCAGATTGCGCAAGCGCGACGCAGGATGCAAGATGCAAGATGCAAGATTTTCACTTCCTGCCTCTTGCCCCTTGCCTCCTGCCTCTGGACTTTGGACATTCGACTTTGAACTATCAGACTGTAAATGCCCCAGCAGCGCCTCCAAGCCCAACACATAACTCCGCCAGCCAAAACCGCAAATCTGCCCCACGCAAACCGGCGCGATGAGTGACTTGTGCCGGAATTCCTCGCGCGCATGAATGTTGGAAAGGTGAACCTCGACCGCCGGTAGTCCCGTCCCTGCAATCGCATCCCGCAAAGCGACGCTGGTATGCGTGTAACCGCCGGGGTTGATGAGCACGCCGTCGGCCCAATCCATCGCCGCGTGCAGCGCATCGATCAAGCCGCCCTCACTGTTAGATTGCACAGCCCGCAACTCGGCGCGCCCCTCCGCCGCCGCTGCCAGCGCCGCGTCGATCTCCGTCAATGTCACCCGCCCATACGTCTCCGGCTCCCGTCGACCGAGCAGGTTCAAATTCGGCCCGTGCAACACGAGGATTTTAGATTTTGGATTTTGGATTTTGGAGTCCGCTTCGTGATTCGCAATTCGTGATTCGTGACTCGTGATTTGCTGATTCGCTGATTCGCTGATTCTTGCTTCCTGCCCCTTGCTTCTTGCTTCTTGCCTCATTCCCTCGCCCCCATCTCCACCAGAATTTGCCTGACCAGACTCTCCGGCACGTCGTCGGCAATCTCCACGTCGCCGAGCGCGCGCGGTAGAACCCAGCGCAGGCCCTTGCCTTGCTTTTTCTTATCGTGCGTCATCGCCGCCCAGATCGCGTCCACGGGATAGGGCGGACACGTCACCGGCAAGCCCCAGGCCGCCAGCACGTCCGCGATGCGCGCCGCCAATCCCGCTTCCGCGCGCCCCAACGCCTCCGCGATCCGCGCCGCCGCGACCATCCCGATGCTCACCGCATCCCCGTGGCGCAGCGTAAAATCGCTCACCTGCTCCAACCCGTGCGCCGTCGTGTGTCCCAAATTCAACACCGCCCGCCGCCCCTTCTCGAACGGATCGGCTTCCACAATCTCAACCTTCACCTGCAACGACCGCGCCAAAGATGCAGGATGCAGGATGCGGGATGCGGGATGCAGGATGCAAGATACAGGATGCAAGACATCTGCTTCTTGCTCCTTGCTTCCTGCTTCCTGCCCCCTGCTTCTTTCCCCTTGCCCCTTGCCTCCTGCCTCCTGCTTCTTGCCTCTTGCCTCTTGCATCTCTTCCAATAACTCTGGCGCGCCGATGATCCCATGCTTGAGCAGTTCCGCCATCCCGGAACGGAATTCGGCCTCCGGGAGCGTGTCGAGCACGTCCAGATCGATGAGCACCAGCTCCGGCTGCTTGAACGCGCCGACGAGATTCTTGCCCTGCGGCAGATCGACGCCCGTCTTGCCGCCCACACTGGCATCCGTCATCGCCAGCAGCGAAGTGGGCACCTGCACAAAGCGCGTCCCGCGCATAAACGTCGCCGCCGCGAACCCCGCAATGTCGCCCGTCACCCCGCCGCCGAGCGCGAGCACCACCCCGCTGCGGTCGAGCTGCCCCGCGAGGAAATGATCGTACAGCGTGCGCACCGTGTCCAACGTCTTGTACGGCTCCCCGTCAGGAATCATACACACAAAAGGCCGGTAGCCCGCCTCGTGCAATGCCGTCTCCACCCGCCCCGCATAACCCCGCTTGGGCCGGTCTCCGACCGTGCCCGCTGCGGCCACAACGGGATTGGTGACAATCGCCACCGCCGTTCCCTCGCGCACACCCGCCGCCCGCAGCGCCCCGCCCAAGTACGCCAACAAGCCGCGCCCGATATGAATCGGATACTCGCCTCCGGGATACTTCACCGGCAGCGTGACCGTCTCCGCCAGCGCCACCACCTCTGCGACCACCGCATCTACGCTGCGCCCGCTCGTCTCGACGTGCCAGGGAATCGCCGCATAAGCCTCGCGGCGGGCCGCCAGCAGTTCGGCGACGCGCGCTGCCGGATCCGGCACATTGAGCAGAGGGCGGTCGGCGTTGCCCCCCACGCGCCGCAGAATCTCATCGGGACGCGCATCCAGACACACAACGACGCCGCCGCGCTGCATTGTGACGCGGTTCGCGGGGTTGACGAGCGCCCCGCCGCCTGTCGCAATCACCAGACCGTCCTGCGCGCTCAACTCCGCACACACCGCCGCCTCGAGCGCGCGGAACGCTGGTTCACCGTCCTCCGCAAAAATGCGCGGAATCGGCTTGCCCGCCCGCGCCGCGATGACGTCATCCATATCCACAAACGCGCGCCCCAACCGCTGCGCCGCCTCACGCCCCACGGTCGTCTTGCCCGTTCCCATAAAGCCGGTCAGCACCAAATTCATAATGAACTGCATCCCCCTTCCATAAACACGCTTGCGCGCTTTAAGCTGTTAGGACTCAGGCACTTGAGGGGCTTTTTCACCACAGAGGCCGCCGAGAACGCCGAGAGGCCACAAAATTTCGGCGATCTCTGCGCACTCTGCGGTAAAACTCCGCCGGCTCGCGTAAGTCCTGTAAAGATTAGCGGCAATTCGCGTGATTCGCGGTTGAAAATGTCATTCTCGATAGCAATCGGGTCAGCCCTCAGCAGCAAAGAGCTGAAAGCTGACCGCTGAAGGCTGACGGCTCTCCTCCACCAACACCGCGTTCAGCAGCTCAATCGCCATCCGCGATTCGAGCGTCACCCCCGCGCGCACGCCGACACAGGGATCGTGGCGGCCCTTCTTGAGCGCGAAGTCGATTTCTTCGAGGTTCTGACGCACCGATAGCTGCGGTTTGTGGATCGAGGCCGTCGGTTTGAAAGCGACGCGGCACACAAGCGGCATCCCCGTGGTAATCCCGCCGAGCAAGCCGCCGTGGTGGTTGCTCTGGTAGCCCGTCGCGCGGATCGGATCGTTGTTCTCGCTGCCGCGCCGCGTCACCACCGCAAAGCCGGAACCGATTTCGACGCCCTGCGCCGCGTGCAGCCCGCCAAGCGCCCCCATCAGCCGCAGCTTGAGGCTCTCGTAGAGCGGCGCACCCGCCAACGCCGGGACGTTCACCGCGACCACCTCCACCACCGCGCCGATAGAGTCGCCATCCGCGCGCACGGATTCGATCAATGCGGCGGCCTCGCGGGCGAAATCGGCGTCAAGCGTGGGCAGTTCGGCAGCGCCGAGTTTGGCTTCGAGTTGGCGCAGGTCATCCACCGGGACGGGCTGCGCCTGCGTGTGCTGCAAGACCAGCCGCTCCACCGTCTCTGCCAGGGTGACGGACGCCTTGAGCGTCCCCACCTGCACCAGCGACGAAAGAAACACCGTCCCAAACTGCCGTTCCAAATACAGCCGCGCAATCGAACCGCCAATCACGTCCGAAACGGTGGCGCGATAGCTGGCCCGCCCGCCGCCGCGCGGATCGTTGAAACCGCGCGCCTGGTGGTACTTCACCAGGTCGGCGTGCCCAGGGCGGACTTCGCCGCGCGGCCCGGCAAACTGGCTATAATCGCCGGAGCGTTGGGCGGCAGAGAGGACAAGCGCGGCAATCGGTTCGCCGGTGGTGTAACCGGCTGCATAAGTGCGGGTGATGCTCTCCACGCCATCGGCTATCGTGCGGAGTTCCGGCCCGGCAAGCAACGCATCGTGATCATCCGTGTAGAGGCCGGAGAGCAAGGCGACCTTATCTGCCTCGCTGCGCGGCGTCCCGTGGATACTGCTGCCGGGACGGCGGCGGTCCAAATGGCGTTGGATGTCGGCCCGTGTCAGCCACAGGCCCGGTGGGCAACCAAAGACAATCGTGGTGTAGCCCGGCCCGTGGGATTCCCCCGCGCCGGCAACTGCAAAGAGAGGGCCGCCGAGGAGTTCCATATCAGGCATGATCGTTGGGATTATCGACCGCCAGCCCTTCGGAGGCAGCGGCGGCAAGCAGCCGGTCATCGGCGCAGAGAAAAACCAAAGGCGACAACTGACTGGCACGCAACTGCTGATTGACGATCAAAGCAGCGGATAGGTGTATAGCATCCAACGCGCGCAGGGGATGCCTTTCAAGGATATAGGTTGTCGAATCAATAACGTTACCAACAGCCGTAATGAGTCTATAATCCCTGACACAGTGCATTCGAAAGGCAGCAAGTAATTCCTGGTATTCGCGCGACGTTAAAACATTTTCCCGCATACGCCGGGTAAACACGCCTATGACTTCAACAATAGCGATATGTGCGACAAAAAACGAGGCGTCTCTCTCATCAAACAGCCCCCAAACCCACCGACTTCCAGCCTCATTGATGTAGCGTTTTACCAACGCGCTGGCATCAAAGTAGAAATTTGTCATATCCGATCTTCACGTTCAGCAATGATAAGCTCGGAAAGCGGCGGCCCCTGCGCTAACTTTTCAGCGATACGCGCCAGCTCTTCCGGCGAAACTATTGGACCGGGTTCCCAATGCGTCTCATACAACAATCCGGCTTCTCGCAACATTTGCTGCACTCTTTCACGTTCAGACAGAATGACAAGCTTAGGACGGATGATGATTGCGGTTTTCTCCCGCACCATTTCCAATTCCGCATCATGCCACTCACCTAATGCAGAAATGGGAATCTCCAATCCCTTTGGCGTCATCCGAGTAATAATCTCCGTGTCAGTTTCATATAACGCGCCAGGATCGCGCAGTACAGTGTGCAGGGTGTGCTGTGGCACAGGTTGGGTAGATTTGCGACGAATCAAGATAGCCCGGGGCTCCCGCACCAATTCCAGTTCCGCATCCTGCCAGGCGTCTAATCCGGATAATGGAATTCGCAATTCTTGCGGCGTCACCTGTACGAGTATTTCAGTCGTCATAACTGGCCTCCCTATCCCCTTCTTATCACAGGTATACCACAGATATAGAACGACGTCAACGATCCGGCTAAACGCCTCGATCCACCCATCCTTTTTCCAGCGTCAGCCACCGCTCCCACCCAAACCGCCGGTAGAAGCGCCCCGCGCCGCGCGCGTCATCGGCCGGCGTGACGGAGAAAGCGATGCGCGTACACCCCATCTCCCGCAGCCAGGCGACGGCGTGCTGCACCAACCAACGCCCCAGACCCTGGTTGCGCCAGGGGGCGGCCACTTCGAGCATCTCCAACTTGCCCCACCCCGCGAAGGCCGGCAAACGCCCGTCCTGTGTAAGATCGGCGACACACTCGCAGCGGCCGATGTGCTCATCGTTGTGGCGCAAGACGAACGTTGTCTCAACGCCCGAAACAGCAGGACACACAGAGACCCCCGCCATCGGCGCGCTGGCAGGTGCTGGAATAGCCGCCAATTCGCCGCCGAAGATGTACTCTATCCCGCCGTCCGCCAAGAAGCCGGATTCGGCAAACAAACGGCGGATGTGCGGCCACGCATCCGGGATGCCGCTGCACAGTGGAACCGGCAAGCCTGTATCCCAGGCGTAGATCACACGGACGCCCCACTCCCGCATCTGTTGGCGGGCCGCCACGAGCAATTCATGCCCGGCTGCCTCAGTGCCCGGCGCAAACAACAACCAGGCGATATCGCCCGCGTTGCGATAGTCGGGCGCGACGTCGTCGCCGTTGCCATAGCGTAAGAGGTGAACCGCCGCCAGAACCCGGCCGGCTTCTACCCTCAACAATGTCTGCCGTTCAATCACCCATGGGTCAAGAATGTGTTGTTCGGGGTGACGCGCCAGCCGTTCGGCGACAAACTCGGCAGGCAGCGCCCAACCGGGAATCGCCATCTCCAGATGCGCGTTGATGAGGATTTGGAGAGCCGTCAATCGTTCAGATGTGGAGGGGACAATGATCATCACACGGTTTGCTGAGCAGGGACTAACCGCAGCACTGACCTTTCTGGCCGTTTGCTAGTCAGATCATACGCATTCTGCAAATTCAGCCAAAATTCAGGAGTTGTGCCCAGGGCCTGAGAAAAAATCCATGCGGTTTCCGGCGTGATTCCGCGCTTACCTCGCACAATTTCATTGACCCGTTGTAATGGCACACCTATGTGCGCCGCAAACTTCACTTGTGTAACCCCCAACGGTTCCAAAAATTCTTCTTTGAGAATTTCGCCTGGATGTGTCGTTACCCGGTTTTCTGGTAGCATCCTTCTCTCCTCCACCTCAATGATAATCAACCAATGCCACCTCATACGCACCGTTGTTCTCCCAAGAAAAAACAATGCGCCATTGGTCATTCACACGAATACTATAAAAACCAAGCCGGTCTCCTTTAAGTGCTTCCAAGTGATTCCCAGGCGGCTCACGCAAGTCTTCCAGATTATGAGCAGCAACGTTATCTGCGGAGTCAGGGTTGTGTAGCGATCTCCAACGCTGTGAGATACGCCAGCGCCTCCTCGCGGGTCTGCCCGCACATCTCCTCGTTAGGACGCAGCCAGGTGCAGACCAATGGGCGCTCCGGCGAATCATAGAGGGCACACAGATTGTCCGCGGTGAGTTGCACGCAGCGCACACCGGCGGGCTTGCCGTTGGGCATCCCCGGAATGGCGGAAGAAATCGAAAGGGCGATGCAACACGCCCCACAGCCAGCGCGACATTGCATAGAAGTCATGATACTCGAACCCATCAAAGACTACAAAAGTCTCAGCCGGTACCTCGTGAGACTTTTGTAGTCTGGCTATTTTCCTGCTTCCGGCGAATTGCCAAATCCGCGTGCGATAAGGATTCTCCGCTCACAGCGGGGATCCGATGATCCCTGCGAAGCGCGAATGATAGGATTCTCCTTACGCTGTTTCTCCCAACCGGCAACTACTGTATAATGCACCACGAAAAAGGGAGAAAAGCAATCCTATGGAAACGACCTATCCCCCCATCCATTCGGAATCGAATGAGACAGCAAAGACAGATAACGCCCAAACGCGCGTCGTTGTGGCGTTAAGTGGCGGCGTCGACAGCGCGGTCGCCGCCGGGTTATTGCTACGCGAAGGTCTCGACGTCTACGGCGTCACCCTGCGGCTGTGGCGCGACCCGGCACTGCCGCCAGGCGACGTTGTCGAGAGTGCGACGACGGTCGCGGATGCGCTCCACATCCCCCTGCGCGTCGTCGATCTGCGAGACCGCTTCTACGAGCAGGTGGTAGCCGCCTTCGTCGACGCCTACGCGCGCGGTGAAACGCCCAACCCCTGCGTCACCTGCAATCCCACGCTCAAGTTTGCCGCGCTCCTGGCAGAAGCCGACCGGCTCGGCGTGCACTGGATCGCTACCGGACACTACGCCATCGTTCGCCAGCCATCCGAGGGCCCGGCGACCCTCGCACGCGCACACTGCCAGGCGCGCGATCAATCCTACGCCCTGTATCGCCTCGACCAATCGGTGCTAAGCCGGTTGAAGCTGCCTCTCGGCGAATTTACGGATAAAGGGCACGTCCGCGAACTGGCCCGCGCATGGAACCTGCCCGTGACCACCCGCCCCGACAGTCAAGACTTGTGCTTTATGGGCGGCGGCGACTATCGTACCCTGCTGCAAACGCTGCGCCCGGAAGCCCTGCAACCCGGCCCCATCTATGACGAAGCCGGTCAACGCCTCGGCGAACATCGCGGTCTGCCCTTTTACACCGTCGGGCAACGCGAAGGCTTACGAATCGCCGCCGGCCAACCGTTGTACGTGTTGCGGCTGGAACCGAAACGCAATGCCCTCATCGTCGGGCCGGGAGAGCGCCTGCTGCGCGATACGTGTACGCTGCGTGCCGTCACCTTCACCGCCGGAGAGCCGCCGTCCGCCACCTTCAACGCCGTCGCGCAGCTTCGCTATCACGCCGCACCGATCCCCGTCAAGGTCAAATTGCTGAACAATGACCGGGCGCGGGTCACGTTCGGCATACCGCGGCGCGGCGTCACGCCCGGCCAATCGCTGGTGTTCTATCAGGATGACAATGTCCTGGGCGGCGGATTCATCGAGCCGTAAACCAGACTCAGTAATCCCAAAATGCTCCAAGGGGATCGTCGATCCCGTTCTGGTCTGGATCTGACGATCCAGACCAAGCAAAATTGGATCTACTGAGACTACACCCCACGAGACTACGTGCTGAGACTTTCGTAATCTGGGCTACCCTACCACCTGCAACAGGTGATAGCTCTTCTTCCCTTTGCGCAAGACGACAAACTGCCCCTCGATCGTATCCGCCAACGTGACAGCCTGTTCCACACCGGTGGCCTGAATGTTGTTGACGTAGACCCCGCCGTTGTCGATCAGCCGGCGCGCCTCGCCCTTGGACCTGGTCAGCCCGGCATCCACGAGCACGTCCACCAACGGCGTGCCGGCGCCCTCCAACGCTGCCTTGGCGATCTGGCTGGACGGCACATCGCTGAAGATGTCGCCGATTTCCCCGGCGCTCAGTCCGGCAATGTCGCCGCCGAAGAGGGCCTGCGATGCCTGCATCGCCTTCGCCAACGCCGTCTCGTCGTGGACCATCGCCGTCATCATCCGGGCGAGTGTGCGCTGCGCCTCGCGCTGCTCCGGTTGCGTCGCTACCTTGTGCGCCATTTCGGCGATCTCCTCTTGCGTCATCCAGGTGAAGTGCTTGAGGTCGTCGATCACGTCGGCGTCGTCGCGGTTGAGCCAGTACTGGTAAAAGCGATAAGGCGAGGTACGTTTGGCATCCAGGTAAATCGTCCCATGCACCGACTTGCCGAGCTTTGAACCGTCGGCGTTCGTAAGCAGTGGGTAGACCAGGCCGTAAGCGCGGATGTTACGCATGCGACGCAAGAGTTCCACACCCGCCGTGATGTTGCCCCACTGGTCGCTACCGCCGGACTGCATCGTGCAACCGAAACGGTCATAGAGCTGCATAAAGTCGTAAGCTTGCAGCAGCATGTAGCTGAACTCGGTGTAGGAGATGCCCTCCTCGCGCTCCAGCCGCGACTTGACCGAGTCCTTCGCAATCATGTAGTTGACGGTGAAGTACTTGCCCACATCGCGCAGGAAATCCATCATCGAAATCGTGCACAGCCAGTCGGCGTTGTTGACCAGGCGCGCCGGGTTGCTTTTGACCTCGAAATCGAGGAAGCGCGCCAACTGCGGCTTGATCGCCTCGACGTTGGCCTCCACCTGCTCGCGGTCCAACAGCGGACGTTC
>JAIOAS010000151.1:0-6716 GCA_019873725.1 Chloroflexota bacterium
ACAGATGGACATGACGCTGCGGGTGATGGCGCACAGCCTCGTCTACTGGACGCAGGATTTGGTACGCGCCAACTTGTTAGGGCCGGGCAGCCGGATTTATTCGATGAGCAGCATGGGATCGCAGCGCGCTGCGCCGTATTACGGGGCCGTCTCGGCGGCCAAAGCTGCGCTGGAAGCGCACACGCGTCAGTTGGCGCTCGAACTGGCCCCGCGCGGTATTGCCGTCAACTGCCTGATGCCCGGCGTCACCGACACGCCCGCCCTGCGCGCCATCCCCGGCCATGAAAAGATCATCGAGACCGTGCTGGCCCATCATCCGGCGCACCGGCTGACCACACCGGAGGATGTAGCGCACGTGCTGGTGGCGCTGTCTGATCCGCGCATCACCTGGATTTCTGGGACAACAATCCCTGTCGATGGTGGGGAGGCGGCGATCAGCATCACCTGAATCGGGGCGCAGACTGAAGACTACAAAAGTCTCAGCACGTAGGGGCCTCATGAGACTTTTGTAGTCTGGCTCTAAAGTTTGACATTATGACCTGGTATGATAGAATACGGGAAATTTTAGCAGACCACCCAAGTTGCATGGATAGTACGAGCTTGCAATACTGGGTGGAAGAGGAGTGGAAGTGGAAGAACTAAAGGCGACCCCAACCGAGCCTGTTTCTATGGAACAATGGGAGGATCAACTCGAAGAATCGTTAGCAGGCACAGAACTTCGGCGCGGAGAACTCCGCGAAGGCGTTATTCTGGCGCTCAAAGATGGCGGACTGGTGGTTGACATCGGTTCAAAGCGCGATGGATTTGTCCCCCGTGAAGACCTCGAGGACCTCGAAAATAAAACGTTCAACGTCGGTGAGACCGTCAACGTCATTGTGACCCGGTTGCGCGATTCGGATGGCAACGTCGAATTATCCGTTTCGCAGGCCATGCTCCAGGAGGACTGGATCAAAGCCGAGAAGCTGCGCGAAGACGAATCCGTTTACGAGGCGTTGGTGTTGAACGCCAACCGTGGCGGCCTGACCGTCGAGTTCGGCCATCTGCGCGGGTTTATTCCGATGAGCCAACTGATCGGCTTTTCACGCATCCGGCAACCTGCTGAACGGCATCGTCGTTTGCGCGCGATGGTCGGCCAGAAGATTATGCTCAAGGTCATCGAGGTCAATCGCCGCCGCCGTCGCCTTATCCTTTCACAGCGCGCCGCTGCCAAAGAATGGCGTTCAGCGCGGCGTCGCCAACTTATGGAAGAACTCGAAGCCGGACAGGTCCGGCGTGGGCGTATCAGCCAGATCACCGACTTTGGCCTGTTCGTCAATCTTGGCGGCCTGGATGGTCTGGTGCACATCTCCGAGCTGTCGTGGGGCCGCATCGAAGACCCGCGTGAGGTCTATCACGAAGGGCAGCGCATCAAGGTCAAAGTCCTCAGCGTTGATCGTGACCGCCAGCGCATCGCCCTGAGCATCAAGGCCCTCGTGCCGGACCCCTGGGGGATCGCGCCCGAAAAGTACAAAGAAGGCACACTGGTGGAAGGCAAAGTCACCCAAGTGGTGGACTTTGGTATCTTTGTCGAGTTGGAGCCGGGTGTCGAAGGGTTGCTGCACAACTCCGAGCTTGGCGATGTGGAGCAGCGCAACGAATTGAAGCCGGGCGAACGTCTGCTGGTGAAAGTCATCCGCGTCGAACCGGATCGCCGCCGCATCGGTCTGAGCGTCCGGCAAGTGCGCCGTGATGAGTGGGAAGAGTGGGCAGCCGCCAAAGCCGCCGCAGCCGAAATGCCGGCGCAGGCTGAGGTCGAAGCGGAATTCGACGAGAGCGCCGAAATGGATGAGGATGAATTCGGCCTGGACCTTTCGGATGAAGGGATTGAGGATGTGGGGGCCATCGAGATCGATGAGAACGAACTCGACGACACCCCGTTGCCCGAAGTCATCGACATGGCTGAAGATGCCGAAAGCCCTGACAAGAGCGCGGCATAGAGGGGAGAACAAACCGGATGGGTGGTAAAGAAGAGAAAATTGTGGTCGAAGGCGCTATTGTTGAGGCGCTACCCGGCACGCAGTTTCGGGTGCAGTTGGATTCAGGGCACGAAGTCTTGGCCTACCTGTCCGGTAAAATGCGCAAATATTACATCCGCATCCTGCTAGGGGATCGCGTGCGCGTGGAACTCTCGCCGTATGATCTGACTCGCGGCCGCATCGTCTACCGCCACAAGAAACAACGCATCGGGGGTATAGACGAAGACGAGGAGTAAACCTCGTGCCATCGTCTGCAAGAAATGCGCAACGCCGACCAAGACGGTCGGCGTTGTTTTTTGTCAACTGATCGGTTGGATTTTTAAGAACGGTTCCCGTGCGGTTTTTGCGCAACCAGCGCCATCCAACCATCGCGCTGCCGACGCTCAACAATGGGCAATCCCTGCGCAACCAACGCCGCCGCAACCTCGGCGGCCTGCTCTTCCAATATACCCGACACCACCAGTGTCCCGCCACGCCGGACCCGTGTGTCCAATCCCGACGCCGCCATGTCGATGATCACATGGGCAAGAATGTTCGCCACCACCAGATCGTATGGCTCGCCCACCTCCGCCAGTGAGCCGTGCAGCACTCGTATCTGGTGGGCTGCCGCATTGGCGCGTGCGTTTCGGCGCGCGACCGCTACCGCGTTGACGTCGTTGTCCACGGCGAGGACATCCGCCGCTCCCAGTTTCGCCGCCACCAGTGCCAGGATGCCTGTGCCGGTTCCCAGGTCCAGGACGCGCATCCCTGGTTGCACCAGGTCCTCCAGCGCTTCGACGCACAACTGGGTGGTGGGATGCAAGCCGGTGCCAAACGCCAGGCCGGGGTCCATTTCCAACAGCAGTTCATCGGGCTGGGCCGTGTATTCGCGCCATGAGGGTTTGACGACCACCCGCCGGCCCAAATGGAGCACGGGGATGGTTTCTTTCCAGCCGGCCGTCCAATCCTGATCAACGATCGGCGTAAAGGTTGGAGCGGGAATCACTGGCCAGATGTGATGCAGATGCCAGAGCGCCTCTTCCACTTTCTGACGCCGTTCGGCGATGTCTGCATCCACTACAAGATAGGCTTTGACCGTCACCTGTTGCGCCGCGCCCTCTTCGCCGGCGCCCAGATCGATGGCAACACCCTGGGGGGCGTAACGGCTAAACACTTCGGCGACAGCCTCTGCCGCTTCAGGCACAACCGTAACACTGACCTCCAACCATTCCATCGGCGACGTCATAATCCCAACGCCTCTTTGACCCGATCCACGAAGCCCAATTTCTCCTCAACGACCACTTCGGTACCCAACGTGCCCGCCAATTCCTGGAATAGTTCTTTCTGTTTGGCCGTGAGGCGCGTCGGAATGGCGACCTGCACAACGATTAACTGATCTCCCCGCCCGTTGCCGCGCAGATAGGGGATGCCCAGGTTGCGCAGGCGGAAAATCGCGCCGGATTGCGTCCCGGCAGGCACGGTGATTTGCCGCTCACCCTCCAAGGTGGGCACTTTGACCGAGTCGCCCAGCGCCGCCTGTGCGACGTTGATCTGCATTTCGAGGATCACGTCGTTATTGTGGCGCTTGAAGTAGGGATGCGGCTTGACACTGAGCGTGACGTACAGATTCCCCGGCGAAGCGCCGCGCTCACCCTGCTCGCCCTGGCCCGTCAGCCGGATCGTAACGCCGTCATCCACGCCCGCCGGGATCGCCACTTTGATCCGCCGCCGCCGGTAGACGCGGCCTTGTCCGTTGCACTCATGGCAGGGTCTGGTAACGATCGTCCCTTTGCCGTTGCAGCGCGGGCATGCGACGATGTTGACAAACGATCCCAGGAAGGTGCGCTGCGTGTGGCGTACCTGCCCTGCGCCGCGACATTCGGGGCATTGCTCCGCCGAGGTTCCCGGTTCGGCCCCTGAACCCCCACATGTGGGACAGACTTCCTGACGCTGAATTTCGACTTCTTTTTCGACGCCGAAAACGGCTTCTTCAAAGGTAATTTCGACGCTGGTCCGCAGATCGTTCCCCCGGCGCGGGCCACTGCGGGTCGCCTGTCCAAACCCGCCAAAACCGCCCAGATTGCCGAACACCTCGGCGAAGATGTCGAAAGGATCGCGTCCGCCGCCGAAGTCGAAGCCACCGAAGCCATTCGGCACATCCGTACCAAAGCGGTCATACATCGAACGCTTTTCAGGGTCGGAAAGTACTTCGTAAGCAGCATTGACTTCTTTGAAGCGTTCCTCCGCATCCGCCTCCGTGCTTACATCGGGGTGATACTTGCGCGCTAATTGCCGATAGGCTCGCTTGATGTCTTCCTGGCTGGCTTCCCGCGGGACGCCTAACACGTCATAATAATCTTTGTTCATACACCATCTCGCGCATTACGCTGCAGCTTGAGAATCGCAGGGCGCATCATCCCCATGACAACAACCGCTATCTTGTTCGGTTTGCGGAGCGGGACATTCGCCAGGTTCGTCATCGCCACAAGGGGATACCTCCTCCACAATTTCAGCCTCTACGGCTTCTGATTCCGGCTCTGGCTGCGGTTCCGGCACGCGGGGGGGCACCTTCGCTACCACTACGGAGGCAGGCCGCAGCACGCGCTCGCCCAGGATATAGCCCCGCTCGACTTCGGCGACGATTTGCCCATCTTCGAAGCCCGGGACTTCCTGGTAAAGGATGGCCTGATGATAGAGTGGATCGAAGGCGGCGCCTGGCTGGACTTCTATCGGTTTGACGTTCTCAGCCTCAAGAACGCCGGCAATTTTGCGTTGGATGAGCGTGATCCCCTCCAACCACGGATGTCCGGCGAACTCTTTCGGCAAGGCCTGGAACGCGCGGTCGAAGTCATCCAACACCGGCAGGAAACGACTCAGCAGGGCTGCGTTGGCTACGCTGCGCCACGCGACCTGCTCGGCCTCGGTACGTTTGCGGTAATTTGCAAAGGAAGCCTGCGAGCGCTGCAATCCGTCGAGGTATTCCGCCGCCTTCCGTTCGGTTTCGGCCAATTGCGCCTCAAGTTGCTGGATTTTCGCCTCAAGGAGCGCTTCTGCAGATAAGGGCTCCGTTTCCGCTGCACCTGTAGCCGGAGTCTCGGCAGGCGCAGAAGCTTCCTTCTCGGTCAATGCAGGTTCTTCCATCACAGTTTCAAGAACTTCATCTTCTTCAAGTTTGGGTTGGTTTTTCTTACGTGTCGCTTTTTTCATCTTCAGTGATCCTCCACCAAGCGTTTTCATGATGTCGTCGTTTTGGCATAGCGCGTTGGCAACGAATCAGAAACGAATCAACGAATTCAAGTCTCGGTAGATCCAATTTTGTCTGGTCTGGATCGCCAGATCAGACCGGAACGGGGATCTGCCGATCCCCTTGGGGCATTTTGGGATCTACTGAGTCTCGGTTTGACCAACCACTGATGTCGGTCCGGCGTCCGTCCGCTCGTTCGTGAGAAATTCGTTGTCAGTAAATGCGCCGCGAATTCCGGGTTGGTAGGTGTCATAGACCAATTCGCCGAGGATGTTCGCCACGAAACGCACCACGGAAATGGTACGTCCGTAGGGCATGCGAATCGGTCCGACGACGCCGAGCGCGCCGGTCGCGTAGTTCATGACGCCATAGCGTGCCAGCACGATGCTGCACGCGCGCAGTTCATCCCAGCGCCCCTCCCCGCCGATGAGTACGCGCACGCTGCCGACGCCGACCGCGGGGGTCAACGTCTCCGCCAGCACCGCCTGAAGCAGGCTGCGCTCTTCCAACACGCGCACTACGGATGTGGAGGCGGCGTCGCCTTCGGTGAATTCCGGCTCTTGCAGCAGGTCGGAGAGGCCGTGTTGGTAGATTTCGTCCGAGGGCGTGCCTTCGGCATTGTGCATAATCGAGACCACTAACCGGGCGATGTCGGCCTCGAACGAAGGCAGTTCGCCTAACCGTGCTTCGATCGCTGCAACCCGCAAACCGGTGAAAATCTGGTTGAGACGGTCGGCCACCTCGCGCAGAGCCGTCTGGGTCAAGGGCTCCGAAAGTGCCAGCATTTGTTGTTCGACTGTGCCGCCCTGCAACACCAGGATCAGCAACACTGCGCGCCCGTGGGTAAGGACCAGTTCCAGGTGCTTGTATACCGGCTCTGTCGTGCGCGGCGCGGTCACCACGGAGGCTGCCCCCGACGAGCGCGCCAGCACTGAAGCGGCCAGCGGCAGCCACGCTTCGATGTGATCGCGGGCCTGGTGGAACTGGTGCGCGATGCGGCGCTGTTCGGCCAGCGGCAGCGCTTGTTCCTCCATCAGGCGCGCCACGAAGTAACGGAATCCGGCCTCGGTGGGCACTCGCCCCGCCGAAGTATGCGGCTGCGCCAGATAGCCGAGTTCCTCCAGTACCGCCATCTCATTGCGCACCGTTGCCGGGCTGAAGTCGAGCCGGTACTTGTCCACCAGGGTACGCGAAGCCACCGGGACCGTCGATTCGACGTGTTCCCGGACGATGAGCTTGAGTAGCAAGCCCTGGCGTGCAGTCAGTTCTGGTAGTTCGGTCATCTCAGCAACAGGCCAAAATCTCAAAAGTTATGTTTTTACAAATTAGCACTCGACCTCAGAGAGTGCTAAATATGACACTTAAATAATACCATGAAGAAGGCGCATGTCAATCTCAGGGTTTTATCCTTCTCGCTCTGAGGAGAACGCCAGTTTCCCGTTTTTGGCGCAGATCTGTCACAAGCCGCGGATCTGGCG
>JAIOAS010000151.1:7517-12792 GCA_019873725.1 Chloroflexota bacterium
AAGTACGTCTGCGCGGCGCTGGCGGAACGCTTCCCCAACCTCAGCGCCATCGCCATCACGCTGCGCGGGTCGCTTTCGGCGAGTCACAACACGTGGTCGGGTGTGCTGTGGTACAAGGGCGCGTTCTACAGCGCGCCGGTCTACGACATCGTGCACATCGTGGATCGCGTCGGCGGCGGCGATTCGTTCGGCGCAGGGTTGATCTACGGCCTGCGCACCTATGGCGAGGATGTGCAGAAGGCGCTTGACTTTGCGGTGGCGGCGTCGTGCCTCAAGCACTCGATCCTCGGTGATTTCAACCTCGTCAGCGTGGATGAAGTCGAAAAGCTCATGAGCGGTGACGCTTCAGGCCGCGTCTCACGGTAAATCAAACCACGAATCTTCACGAATTGACACTAATTTTGCTTTCTATTCGTGAAGATTCGTGTCAATTCGTGGTGAATCTTGATAGGAGAGCATTATGGCACGCTTTGATCGGATGACGGTTTTGAATAGAATGATGGAGTTGGGCCTCATCCCGGTGTTTTATCACGCGGATGTGGAAGTGGCTGCGAAGATCGTGGCAGCGTGCGCGGCGGGTGGGGCAACGGTGGTGGAATTCACCAACCGGGGCGATTTCGCGCCGCAGGTGTTTCTGGAATTGAACAAGCACTTCGCCAAGGCCGAGCCGAATATCATCCTCGGCGTCGGTTCAATCGTGGATGCGCCCACGGCGGCGCTGTACATCGCTTACGGCGCGAATTTCATCGTCGGCCCGAACTTCAACCCGGAGGTGGCGCGGTTGTGCAACCGCCGCAAGATTCCGTATTCACCGGGCTGTGGCAGTGCGACGGAGATCGCCGAGGCGGAAGAACTGGGCGTGGAGATCGTCAAGGTCTTCCCCGGCAAGTCGGTGGGGGGGCCGGATTTCGTCAAGTCGGTGCTGGGACCGTGCCCGTGGACGCGCATTATGCCCACCGGCGGGGTGGATGCCACGCAGGAAAGCATCAACGCCTGGTTCAAGGCCGGCGTGGCCTGCGTGGGGATCGGCTCGCAGCTCATCACCAAGCAGATCGTCGCGTCGGGCGACTTCGAGGGGCTGGCGCAGAAGACGGCGCAAGTGCTGCACTGGATCCGCGAGGCGCGCGGAAAGTAGACATACCCGTTCGGTTCATAACAAAGCCCCACGACATCTCGTGGGGCTTTGTTATTCCTGACTCTCCAACTTCAAGAAATCCTGGATGTTCATCAGTCGCAAACCGGCGCGAAACAATGCCGGAAAGGCCGTCAAACCGATTTCCCTGTCAATAAAGACCGGACGAACGAGCTGAAAATCCTTGTTCTTCCACCGCAGCGCGCCGCCCCCTTTGGCCGCGACATTTTTGTACCAGTCCACGTTCTTCCCGTAGGTCAGCGCAATCACAAAGCCGTTCTGGAACGGTTCGGCGACCACCGGTATCCGGTACAGCTTGCCGCTCTTGCGACCGGTATGGCTCAAGATGGCGAAATGGCCGAATCGTTTGCCGGCAATGTGAATCATCAGCTTGTTCGTCACATGCTTGTTGATGATTCTGATTCGATCCAGCAGGGCTTGTTTCATTCGATTTCTATTATCCCGATGAAGGCGTCTTTTTTCGGGGCGGCTTCTTCTTGATCAAGATAAGCTGCCTACAGCAACACCACAGCCAGCACAATCATCAACACGCCCATCACCACGTTGGCGACCCCGAAGAGCAAAACGGTGTTGTGCATCTTAGGCTTTTCTACCTTCAGCGCCGCCTGCGCCGGAACGACCGGGTTATACCGCACGGTGACGGCTTTGCCCGCCGGGAACGCCGCAACAATTTCTCTCGCTTTGCGCTCATCGGTGAATGTCGCACAGTCATACGGCGCGAAGTCGCGTTTCCCGGAGGTGTAGCGCTGCTCCCCGACGGTGTAGGCGTATTCAACAACAGGGGTATAGGTGATGCTGGTTTCTTTCGGCGTCCGGCGCTCGTGGCGGTAAACAAAGGCCCGCACCACCTGCCCGGCAGTTTTCGGCCAGTTCGCCGTTCCCTGGAAACTGCGTTTGGTCACGATGGTGGAAATCACATAGACCGCGCCAAAAACAATCAAACACGCGCCAAAAATGATTAAAAATGGCATTGTACACCTCCTGGTCGGGTAGTCGGATAGTCGGGTAGTCGGATAGTCAGATAGTTGGATAGTCAGGTAGTCGGGTAGTCGGGTCGTTGATGAATTTGTATCTTGTATTCAGGATTATAGTGCGAGGGGGATGTATGTCAATGCGTCCGTAGGGGCGGGCATCCCCCAGGGTGTCTTGCCGGTCAAGAGTCGGGGCAGGGACGCTTCGCTCCTACCGGATACGACACGCATAGCGATACGCCGTCTCGGCGACGGGTGCGAGGGTCTCCCAGGCGAAGCGGTCGCGCACATCACGGGCAGCGCGTTCCCCAAGCGATTGCCGCAGCGAAGCGTCGCGCAGCAGCGCCGTCACAGCCTCGATGAACGCGGCGTCATCCCCAGGGGGGACGAGCCAGCCCGTTTCGCCGTGGCGGATGCTTTCCGCCACCTGCCCCACCGCGTCGGCGACGACGGGCACGCCCGCCGCCAGCAAATCCAACAGCTTGACCGGACATTTGGTGCGGTTGAGCAACGTATCGTCGAAGGGATAGAGCGCCACATCAGCCCGGGCGAAGTGCGCAGGCAGGTCTTCCGGCGGAACCAACCCCGCGTAGACAATATCTGGGTCGGGTGCGGAGGATGCACCTTCTGCCACCTGCCGGCCTGACGCGCGAGCTTGTGCCAGTAGCGTCTCCTCCTCCGCGAAAAAGCCTTTCCCCACCACCCATAGTCGCACGTCCGGGACACGCGCCCACACGCCTTCGACGATGCGCCACAGCCGTTCCACCTTGTACTCGAAGAAGCGGGTGTAAAGCAGCAGCGTGGGACGCCCTCCGCCCTCAGTGGGGCGGGAAACCGTCGGACGCGGGATACACCCGTTCGGCAGATAAAAGACGCGCTCCGGCGGGCCGCCCATCGCCCAGACGAGCGTCTGCAACGCCCGACTGGCCACGGTGACAGCAACGGCGCGCGTCAGCCCCCACCGCTCCTGCCAGGCGAAGAAGCGCTTGAGCAGCGCCGGATAGGGATTGACGTCGTTCCAGCCGCCGTAGCCTTCCCAGTCGTCGGTATCGACCACCACCGGGAACCGGCGACGCAGCGCCAGATGCGCCAGGCCCGCGTAGGCTTTGGGCTTGAAGGCATGGATCACGTCCGGCTTGAGCGCCACAGCGCGCCGCACCACTGCCGCCGTCAGCCGCCAGTGAAACCACCCCGGCACACCCGCCGGCAACGTGACGTTCTCAACCTGCACACCGCCTTCATCCCAAACACGCCCCGCGTCTTCGGGATTCTGCCACGGCGGGAGCAGCAGCGTGACGCTATGCCCGCGCGCGACAAGCGCCTGCGCCAGCGGCAGCGCCCGCACACTCATCGTGCCGCGCGGCCGCAATCCGAACGGGCCGATCATCACGATGCGCACAGTCGTTTCCTCATAATGGTCAGCAGATTCAGCGGATTAAAAAATAAAAATCTGCTAAATCTGCTGACAAAATCTATGCGCTGTTGAACACAAGCGGCCATCAATGTCTCCCCTGGTAACGCGCGGTAAAGGCAGGATCGTGAACCAGTGCCCAGATGACGTCGGCGACTTCGGCGGGTGTTCGCGTTGTCGTATCTACCACGTAGCCCAGGTCCCCGTTGCGCGCTGCTGCTTCCTGGATGCGGACCAGTTCCGCAGCGCGGTTCAGGTGCCAGATCACCTCATCCGGAGAGCGTGAAGAGCCGCGCAGGCGTTGTTCGATCACTTGCGCATCACAGACCAGTCGAAAAGCGTAAATCTCGTCATCCAGATCGGCGAGCAGCGTTCGCAGACGCGCCAGAGACTCCGGCGCCTCGAAAACGTAGGGGATCACAAAATTGTGATAGTCGCCGTGCTCGATATGGAACGCAATAAGAACCCGCAACGTCTGGTACAAATGCTCGATGCGCGCGTCGTCGTAAATCTCGAACGGATGCACCGCGCCAATATAGTCGCCATCGAGAAAGACGGCGCGGTCGAATTTCCAGGTCACGTGCTCACCTGTTGTGCTTTTGCCGATGCCGCAAGGGCCGTTGATAATGATGATCATCAGGCTTGCTCTCCTCAAAAATGTCAACGGATGGAACGGATTAAGAAGAAAAAAATCCGTTCAATCCGTTGACAACCATATCATCAGGTTTGCTCTCCTCAAAAATGTCAACGGATTCAACGGATGGAACGGATTAAGAAGAAAAAAAATCCGTTAGAATCCATTCAATCCGTTGACAACCATAGCGCAACGGGGCGAAAGCTAAGACGGTGCAGCGGGCAAACGCCCAAACGGCTCAGCGCCGCCTGATGCTGTTGCGTGCCGTAACCCTTGTGTTGCGCGAAGCCATAGCCGGGAAACGCTGTCTCCGCCACCTCCGCCATCCAGCGATCCCGTGTCACTTTAGCGACGATGCTGGCTGCCGCCACCGACAGCGCGCGCGCGTCGGCGTGAGGGAAGGCGTCCTGCGGCAGGTTCACGCCGGGCAAGCGCAGGGCATCAATCACCAGAGCCTCCGGCGCAATCGACAACGCCGCCAGTGCGCGCTGCATCGCCAACCGTGTCGCGGGAACGATGCCCAGGACGTCGATCTCCTGCTGTTCGCCGCGTCCAACGCCGACCGCCAGGGCTACCTCGAAGATGCGCGCGGCCAATCGCTCGCGGGCAGTGGGGGACAACTGCTTGGAATCGCGCACGCCGGCCAGCGCCGCACCCATGCTGTCCCCTGGGGGCAAAATCACCGCCGCTGCCACCACCGGCCCGGCCCACGCCCCGCGCCCGGCCTCATCCAGCCCCGCCACGCGCTGTATCCCGCGCTCCCAAAATCGCTTTTCCGCTTCCAGTGTAGGTAAGTCCATAAGTCGGATAGTCAGATAGTCGGATAGTCGGATAGTCGGATAGTCAGATAGTTAGATAGTCGGATAGTCAGGCAGTCAACCGCCAATTCGCCAATTCGCCAATTCGCCATTCGCCATTCGTTGATTCGCTCATTCACCTATTCTGCCACACTCTGCCTGATTGCCAAATGAGTATTTGCTTTTTCGCCCATGTCGTTTTATACTAGGCTTGTGTAGGGAATAGACAGGCGAAAACCAACGCCAGGGCGATGAACAACGGAGGTAGGATATGGGGTTGCTCGACGACAAACGCAGTGCAAAGCAACA
>JAIOAS010000152.1 GCA_019873725.1 Chloroflexota bacterium
AGCTGGTTGATTCGTCAATGGCGAGGATGTGATTCGAACACACAACCAAGGGCTTATGAGTCCCCTGCTCTGCCATTGAGCTACCTCGCCACAAAAAGAGTAGCGGGGGGTGGATTCGAACCACCGACCTTTGGGTTATGAGCCCAACGAGCTGCCACTGCTCCACCCCGCATCGACAGAGGGGATTATACATACTTTCGGAATTTCGTCAAGCTACATTCGGCCCAGGGCCAAAAGCGCAAAGCCCCTGCGGGGCTGAAACAAATGGACTCGCTTCTCGCTTCGCGGGGAACGCCAGTTCCCCGCTCTCACCACGCTCGCTTTGCGGGGAACGCCAGTTCCCCGCTCTCACCAGCTTGCTTCGCGGGGAACGCCAGTTCCCCGCTCCCACCACGCTCGCTTCGCGGGGAACGCCAGTTCCCCGCTTGCCGTTTGCAGACGCGGATTTGACAATCCGCTCGAAGCAAAATTGCGCCGCTCGCTTTGCGGGGAACGCCAGTTCCCCGCTCCCACCACGCTTGCTTCGCGGGGAACGCCAGTTCCCCGCTTGCCGTTTGCAGACGCGGATTTGACAATCCGCTCGAAGCAAAATTGCGCCGCTCGCTTTGCGGGGAACGCCAGTTCCCCGCTCCCACCACGCTTGCTTCGCGGGGAACGCCAGTTCCCCGCTTGCCGTTTGCAGACGCGGATTTGACAATCCGCTCGAAGCAAAATTGCGCCGCTCGCTTTGCGGGGAACGCCAGTTCCCCGCTCCCACCACGCTTGCTTCGCGGGGAACACCAGTTCCCCGCTTGCCGTTTGCAGACGCGGATTTGACAATCCGCTCGAAGCAAAATTGCGCCGCTCGCTCGCGGGGAACACCAGTTCCCCGCTTGCCGTTTGCAGCCACGGATTTGACAATCCGCTCGAAGCAAAAATGCGCATTGACACTCTAAACATATCCGCTATACTGGACATATATCCACTCTAATGGAGAATACTTATGGACTACCATCGTCACGTTCCGGCGTCGATACGCACGCTGCACATCCTGGAGGCGCTGGCTGCCGAGCCGGGCGGATTGACCGCCGGGCAGTTGGCCGAAACGCTGGACATTCCACACAGCGCGCTCCACGCACTGCTTAACACGCTGAAGTCGCAGGGTTACGTTGTCCAAGAGGGGACTCGACAACCCTACCGCGTCGGCCCGCGCGCGCAGGCACTCGGACAGGCACGTCCCACGGGAATCAACGCGCTCGTCAACGCCTTCTACGAAGAGACGATGCGCCATCCCCCCGCCGAGACGCTCGCCCTGGCAACGCTCGCGGATACTGAGGTGCTTTTCCTGGCCGAAGCGCCATCCATGCAAACCGTGCGCTGCGCCATACCCGTCGGCCAACGGGTGCCGGCTGCGACGCATCCTGCGGGATTGGCGCTCCTGGCAGGTCTCACGCCATCCGGCCTGGAACGCGCGGTGAGAGAGCCTACCGCAACGTTACACAGCGCGCTCCAACAAACGCGCCACCAGACCATGGCCCGTTCCGCCGACGATGACGCCATCACGCTGGCCGTCCCGGTCTGCCCCGACGGGCAACGCCCGGAAGCGGCGCTGCTGGCAAGCATCCCGGCCTTCCGGTGGAATGCCGCCCGCGAAGCCATGCTGCTCTCCGACCTGCGCGAAATGGCCGCGCGGCTCTCCTATCGCCTCGGCGCACTCAGCTACACGCCCTACGGCGCAGCGCAACCGCATCCCCACGGGCGGAGCATCCCCATGCCCGAAGCCGAACTGCGCGCCTTCCTCGACGGGCCGTGGGCCGCGCGGCTTGCCTGCATCCGCCCGGACGGGTCGCCGCACGTCGTCCCCGTGTGGTACGAGTGGCGGGATGCGACATTCCTCGTCGCCGCGTGGCCCGGTTCGGCATGGGCGGACTTCGTCACGCAGAACCCGGCGGTGGCGCTCACCATCGACGAGCCGTGGCCGCCGCTGCGCCGCATTTTGGTGCGCGGGCAGGCGCACGTGCTCGTCCCCGAAAGCATCCCCGGCGGCATCGAGGGCCTGCGCGCGCGGATCAACGCCCGCTACCTCGGCGCGCCGGTACAATCCGGCGACGTCCCTTCAGCGGCATGGAAAGCCTTCCGCATCCCACCGGTGAAGATGATCGCCCACCGGGAACAGCTATGAACGTTGCGCTGCGCGGCGTCGCCAAGACGTTCAACGGCAAGCCAACGCCCCTCGTCGCCCTCGACCCCATCACCCTGGATGTGGCGACGGGCGAATTCGTCTGCCTGATCGGGCCGAGCGGCTGCGGCAAGTCCACGCTGCTGCGGCTCATCGCCGATCAAATACCGGCGACGGCGGGCGACATCCGCCTGAACGATGCCCCGCCCGGCACAGCGCGCAAAGCCAAGCAGATTGCGTGGATGGCGCAAAATCCGGCCCTGCTCCCCTGGCAGACGGTGCTGGACAACGTCCGCCTGCCACAGCGCGTCAACCAGCGCGAGCAACGCGCGACGCTCAATCCTGTAGACTTACTTCACAGCGTTGGGTTGGCGGACTTTGCCCAGGCGTACCCCGGCACACTGTCCGGCGGGATGCAGCAGCGCGTCGCCCTCGCCCGCGCGTTGGCAACCGGCGCGCAGCTCTGGCTGATGGACGAGCCGTTCGCCGCGCTGGATGAGCTGACCCGCGAGACACTCGCCGACGAAGTGCTGCGCCTCTGGCAGACCTTCCGCCCGACGGTGCTCTGGGTGACGCATAACATCGCCGAAGCCGCGCGCCTGGCCGACCGCGTCGTCGTGATGAGCGCGCGCCCCGGCCGTATCCTGGCGACCGTGGACATCGCGCAGCCCCGTCCCCGCGACGAAACCGCGCCGGAAACTGCCACCGTCATCCGACACCTGCGAGCAGTACTACGCGAAGGCAAGGAGAGTGTCAACGGATTGAACGGATTTTAACGGATTCTCTTTCCTTACTTAACCCGTTGGAGTTTCACCACGAATCTTCACGAATCTACACTAATTTTCTTTTTCATTCGTGAAAATTCGTGGAGATTCGAGGTCAAAAAAGACAGGAGCTACAAATGCAAAATGGGGGTACGCCCACCCTGAAACGGGATGTGATTTCCGCCGCAGGGATCGTCGGGGTGGCGCTGTTGGCGTGGGAGGTTGCCGTGCGAGCCAAACAGACGCCGGTGTACATCCTGCCGGCGCCGTCGGTGATTGCGGGACGGCTGTGGCAGAACGCAGGTTATCTGCTCAACGCGGCGTTGGTCACGCTCGGTGAGGCGCTCAGCGGGCTGCTGCTGGGGCTGATCGTCGGGATTGCGGCGGCGGCGCTCATCACGTTCCTGGTGCAGCTCGAACGCGGCGTGCTGGCGCTGGCGATCCTCGTCAAGGCCACGCCGATGGTCGCCATTGCGCCGCTGCTCACAATCTGGCTCGGCTTTGGCCCGCTGCCCAAGGTGATCATCACCGCGCTGCTCACGTTCTTCCCGGTGCTGATCAACGTCCACAGTGGCCTGCACGCCGTGGACGAGGCGACACTGGCGCTGTTCCACTCGCTGCACGCCGGGCGGTGGGAAGTGTTCCGCCACGCCCGCTGGTCCGCGGCGCTGCCGTATCTGTTCGCCGCGCTCAAGGTCGTCGCGCCGCTCGCCGTGACCGGGGCGGTCGTCGCCGAGTGGGCGGGCGCGTCGGCGGGCCTGGGCCGCGCGATGTGGCTGGCCTACGCCAACTTGAACTTGCCGGTGCTCTTCGCCGCCGTCTTCTGCTCGGCAGTGATGAGCATTGGGCTGTACCTGCTGGTCATTGCGTTGGAAAAGCGCGTCATCTTCTGGCGTTGCGTCTCTTTGTCAGCAGATTGAGCAGATTCAGCAGATTTTCATTATTCGTGAGAATTGGTGAAGATTCGAGGTTTATCCCCTCTGGAGGTAATATGAGAAAAATCTTCGTTGTGTGGCTATTGGTTGTGCTATTGGCGACAGGTTGTACTAAGGCGACGCCGGAGGCGAAAAATCTGGTGTTTATGGCCGGCTACGCCCCGCAGGCGAATCTGCCATTCGTGGGGGTGTACGTGGCGCAGGAGAAGGGCTTCTTCGCCGAAGAGGCGCTGACGGTGGACATCCGCCACACCGCCGGGAAGGGCGAGCATCTGCAATTGCTCGTCGCCGGGACGGTGGATGTGACCACGCAGGACGCCGCCGTGCTGCTCAAGCGCCGCGCGGACCCCGGCCTGCCGCTCGTCTCGATCGCGCTCATCGGGCAACGCGGGCAGCAGGCGTTTGTCGCGTTGAAGGAGAGTGGCTTGCAGACGCCGCAGGATTGGGCCGGACACAAAGTCGGCTTCAAAGGCACGCCGCCGCCCGACCTGCTGGCTTTGCTCGATGTGGCGGGATTGGACGAGAGCACCGTCGAACTCATCAACGTCGGCTTCGACCCGCGCGTGCTGGTCGAAAGGCTGGTGGACGTGTACCCGGTCTACAACTCCAACGAGCCGTATCTCCTGCAAAGCTGGGGCTACGAGCTAACGCAATGGGAGGCCGCCGATTACGGCATCCCCACGCTGGGACTGACGTATGTGACCACGCCGGACAAAATCGCGCAGGACCCGGAGCGCCTCGAGCGTTTCCTGCGTGCCGCGTTGCGCGGCATCGCCTACGCCGAGGAACACGTGGATGAAGCCGTGGAGATCGTGCTCAAATACACCGGGCCGGAGGCCGATCCCGCGCACATGCGCTTTATGCTGGAGACCGAGTTGGCCGACGCACACAGCGCCCTCACCGACGAACACGGCATCGGCTGGCAGACCGAGGAACAGTGGCAAAGACTCATTGACTCGCTGCTCAAATACGGCGCACTCGCCGGGCCGGTGAAGGCGAGCGAGGCGTTCACGACTCAGTTTCTTGAAGGCGCGCGGAAGAAATAAGCCGGTTCCAAACGATCTGTCCTCATCAAACCAAAAGCTTATCTACTCGCTCCGAGGGGAACGCCAGTTCCCCGCTTACCGCTTCAGACACGGGGAAGGCCAGTTCCCCGGCTTATCTACTCGCTCCGAGGGGAACGCCAGTTCCCCGCTTACCGCTTCAGACACGGGGAAGGCCAGTTCCCCGGCTTATCTACTCGCTCTGAGGGGAACGCCAGTTCCCCGCTTACCGCTTCAGACGCGCGGAAGGCCAGTTCCCCGGCTTATCTACTCGCTCCGAGGGGAACGCCAGTTCCCCGCTTACCGCTTCAGACGCGCGGAAGGCCAGTTCCCCGGCTTATCTACTCGCTCCGAGGGGAACGCCAGTTCCCCACTTACCGCTTCAGACACGGGGAAGGCCAGTTCCCCGGCTTATCAACTCGCTCCGAGGGGAACGCCAGTTCCCCGCTTACCGCTTCAGACGCGCATTTGGCAATCCACTTCGAGTTAAAACAAAGAAGTCTGAGGAAAATGATAAAGCCCTATCAAACTGGACAGCCTTGACAGTGCAAGTACAATAAAGATACAGAGAAACAAGAGAAAGAGTATCGAATGTAGGGAGGGGCTATGACTGAAGCGCTCACCATTCACTTGCCAGAAAATTTATACCGGCAACTGCAACGTTTTGCGGAACTGGCCCAGCAATCGCCAGAGACAATTGTAACTTCGCCGAGAAGCAGATGTGCTGACCTTTCGCAAGGGATACGCCGCCGTTTTGCTGAAGCGACGCGGATATAAAGTCCCATTGGCGCAACGATGATTGTGACAGCTTCCCTACGAGAGCGCATCGCCGCACAAGCGCAATACCGTTGCGGCTACTGCCAGACAAATGGAAACCGAAGAAAAACTGCTAATTTAGGAGGTGTAGGATGACGCTGACGCAAATCGAACAACAACTCTACCAACGAGCAGAACAAGTTGCCCACGAGCAAAGCAAAAGCATCGGCGATATTCTCAATGCTGCACTGCAATCCTATCTCTGGGAATTGGACCGGCGTAAAATTGCAGAAGAAAGCGCCCATTATCGTCGCCAGCACGCGCAGTTACGCCAGGAATACCTGGGCGAGTATATTGCCATGCACAAAGGCGCAGTGGTAGACCACGGTGAAGATTTCGCGCAACTACGCCAACGTGTGCGAGAACGCTTTCCCAATACTGCGGTGATGATAACACTGGTTACGGAAGAACCCATAGCGACACTGGCGCGCAGCGGATTCCGAATGGCGGATAACCCACAATGAACCAATATCCTTATATCGCCACCTATCAACCTCCTTTCCCCGCTATTGATATCGCACTACACAACAGCGATACGCAATTGCACACAGCTAAACTCAAGGCGTTGCTCGATACCGGCGCTGACGGCACCTTGATTCCCTTAACTTACTTGCGTGAAATCCTCGCACCGCCAATCACCGAGAGCCGTTTACGCAGTCATTGGGGAGAATGGCGCATAGTGCAGCTTTTTCTGGTGGAGATTCAGATAGGAATTATGAGATTCCCGAATGTCTTTGTGATTGGAGATGAACAAGACAACGAAATTGTTCTGGGGCGCAACATTCTCAATCGCCTCAACATTTCGTTGAACGGACCGGCGTTGCTCACAACGTTACGCTAGAAGGAACTACGCCATGATCGCTCGTTTAACACAGGAAACTCAAACAAAGGTGGCGTCAATGAACCTGCAAGGAGGGTAGAAATGTTCAAACCAAATGTTAAAGCGAACACGCAGTCCAATGTAGAAACTGTCGTGCGTGGGAATACCGCCTTTGCCCTCGATCTCTACCAGCAACTACGCTCCACAGAAGGCAACCTCTTCTTTTCTCCCTACAGCATCTCCACTGCTCTGGCGATGACCTACGCCGGAGCGCGCGGGAACACCGAGACGCAAATGGCGCAAACCCTGCACTTCACGCTAGACCAGAGCGCGCTGCATCCCGCTCTCGCTGCGCTGGAAGCGCGCCTGAGAAAGGTGCAGGAGAAAGGCGACATCCTGTTGAGCGTGGCGAACGCGCTATGGCCTCACGTAGACTACCCATTTCTTGAGGCATTTCTTACCTTGACCAAAGAATTCTATGGGGTATCCATTACCCCTGTGGATTATAAAGATACTGAAGCAGCGCGCCAACAGATCAACACCTGGGTCGAAGAAAAAACGCAAGACAAGATCAAGGATTTGATTCCGCCGGGGGTTCTCGACGACTTGACGCGCCTCGTTCTGGTCAACGCCATCTACTTCAAGGGGAACTGGGCCAGCCAGTTTGCGAAGGACCGCACCCAGACCGCGCCATTCTCGGTAACACCCTCCAAAAAAGTGGAAGCGCCGCTGATGACGCAGCAGCATCCGTTCAAGTATGGAGAAACGGATCGTCTGCAAATCCTCGAACTCCCCTACGTTGGGAATGACCTGGCGATGATCCTCCTACTACCCAAGGAAGTGGACGGCCTGGCAGAACTCGAAATGACCCTGACCGCGCCGAATCTGGAACAATGGACAAGCCGCCTTGAGGAGACCAAAGTTTGCGTCTTTCTGCCGAGGTTCAAGATAAGTCAAGGTTTTAGTCTAGGTGATGCTTTGGCCGCAATGGGGATGGTAGACGCATTTGGAGGCGAAGCGAATTTCTCCGGCATGGATGGGAACGAAAAGGGGCTGTATATCGGCGCCGTCTTGCACAAAGCCTTTGTCGAGGTGAACGAGGAAGGCACCGAGGCTGCCGCCGCAACAGCGGTCATTGTGAGTAGAGCACTGCCTCTTCCGCCTCCCACCTTTCGCGCCGATCATCCCTTCATCTTTCTGATTCGTGAAAACAGCACGGGAAGCATCCTGTTCCTGGGAAGAGTGATGGATCCGACGCTCAAAGCTGACTGAGAGCGCCATCAGTATGGAAAATTCTGTGACCGACGAAGTCTTTACCCTCCTCCCCTTCGTCCTGCACGGGACGTGGGACGGGCAGACGTTCTTCGTCTGGGGCGAGACCGCGCCTGCGCCGGATGCCCCCAGGCCACGTGGACGGCGCGCAGTAGTGCGCCCGCATCCCTGCGCGGCTACGCCGGACATGCTCCGGGCGGCGCTCGCCGCGTGGGTTTCCGACGCGCCCGAGACCACCCGCGCGCTGCTGTTGCCCTCCAACGCCGAGCAGCCGTTGCTGCCGCCCTGGTTATTGCCTGCCAACGCGACCACAGACGAAACTACCGATGAAGACGCACCACGACTAACCCCGTGGAAAGTCCCCGGCCTCACGCTGGACGTGCTCACCGCGCTGGATGTGCTCGTCGCACTGCCCGCCCGCGACCGCGATCGTCGTTGGGGCAATGACCTGCGCTACTGGAGCCGCGTCGCCAAGCTGGGGCTGGAAATGCTGGCCCGCCAACGCTATCTCCCCGGCCTGGAAGAAAACGAGGGTCGCTACCGCGCCGTCTGGCTGACCATCCTCGACGATCCCAACGACCGCGCGCGGCTGAAGACGCTGGCCGAAACAATGCCGCCCGTCTGCCGCGCCGTCTTCGATCCCACCTCGACGCCCGACCCGGCGCAGGCGCGTGCGCCACACGCACTGCTGGACGACTTCGTCAGGACGCTGATCGATCGGGCGGCGCGCGCGTGGGGCGCAAACATGCTCGACAAGCGCCGCAAACCGCCGGAAGGCGTCGCCGGGCTGTGGTGGGACGCGCTGTGGAGCTCAGACGGTTATATTCTCGCGCCGGTCAAGCAGCGCCGCGATCTGGCGCAGCTCTTCGAGGCGTGGCGCGGTTGGCTCGGCCAGTTGCAGGCCGCCGGTGAAGCCGCCTTCCGGCTGTGCTTCCGCCTGGAGCCGCCGGAGGTAAATGCAGATACCGGCAAAGTCGCGCGTCCCGACTGGATGCTGCGTTATCTGCTCCAGGCCAACGACGATCCAAGCCTGCTGATCACCCTCGACAACGTCTGGAAAGCGCGCGGCAGCGCGTTGGAATACCTGACCTATCGCTTCGAGAACGCGCAAGAGCGCGTGCTTTCCGGCCTGGGACTGGCGGCGCGGCTGTTCCCGCCCATCCTCAAAAGCCTGCGCACGGCCAGGCCAGAGGCGTGCGTGCTCGACACAAACGAGGCTTACGGCTTCCTGCGCGAAGTCGGCCCGCTGCTCGAAGGGAGCGGCTTCGGCGTGCTCGTGCCGCCCTGGTGGACCAAGCCGGGCGCGCGGCTCGGCGTGCGGGCGAAGGCGAAGCTGAAGGCCGACGCCGCCATCATCGGGCGCGGCGTGCTCAACCTCGAAACGCTGGCGCAGTTCGATTGGGAGCTGGCCCTGGGCGACGAGGCTCTCACCCGCGAGGAGTTCGAGCGGCTCGTCGCGCTCAAGCAGCCGTTGGTGCAAGTGCGCGGGCAATGGGTGTTGCTCCAACCGGAAGAAATCGAAGCGGCCATTGCCTTCTGGGAAAAGCAACGCCAGCAGCGCGAGCTATCGTTGCGCGACGCGCTCAACCTGGCGCTCGGCGGCGTGGAAGAAGTCGGCGGGCTGCCGCTGTTGGGCGTGGAGACTACCGGCGCGCTGCGTGACCTGATCGGGCAGTTGCAGGCCGGGGAACAACTCACAACGCTCGAACCTCCGGCGGGCTTCGCCGGCCAATTGCGCCCTTACCAGGTACGCGGGTTCTCGTGGCTGGCGTTTATGCGGCGTTGGGGCCTGGGTGCGTGCCTGGCCGATGATATGGGCCTGGGCAAGACCATCCAGGCCATCGCGCTGCTGCTGCACGAGCGCGAACAGAGCGGCAACGGCCTGCCGCCGGCGCTGCTGATCTGCCCAACCTCGGTGGTGGGGAACTGGAAGCGCGAGGTGCAGCGCTTTGCGCCATCGCTGCGGGTGATGATCCACCACGGGGCCGAGCGCGCCAGGGGTGAAGAATTTGTCGATATGGCCCGACAGCACGACCTGATCATCAGCACCTACGGCCTGGTGCGCCGCGACGTGGACGCGCTGCGCGAAATCCCGTGGAGCGATGTGATTCTCGACGAGGCGCAGAATATCAAAAATCCGAGCGCCAAACAGACACAGGCCATTCGCCAGTTACCCGCGGGCAATCGCGTCACACTCACCGGCACGCCGGTCGAGAACCGGCTCTCGGAGTTGTGGTCAATGATGCAATTCCTTAACCCCGGACTGCTCGGCTCGCAGCGCAGCTTCCGCGATGAATTCGCCCTGCCCATCGAACGCTACCAGGACGCCGGAGCCACAAAGCGGCTGCACGGGCTGGTCGGGCCGTTCATCCTGCGCCGTCTCAAAACCGATCCCACCATCATCCAGGATTTGCCCGACAAGCTGGAAATGAAGGTCTACTGCTCCCTCACGCCGGAACAGGTGACGCTCTACGAGGCGGTGGTAGAAGCGTCGTTGCGCAAAATCGAAGAGGCCGAGGCCAAAAAGGAAAGTTCCGACTTCTCGCGGCGCGGCGCGGTGCTCGGGGCGCTGCTGCGGCTGAAGCAGATCTGCAATCACCCGGCGCAGTTTCTCGGTGACGGCTCTGCGCTACCGGGGCGCTCCGGCAAGCTGGAACGGCTGACCGAGATGCTCGAAGAGGCGCTGGACGTGGGCGACCGCGCGCTCATCTTCACGCAGTTTGCGGAGATGGGAACGCTGCTCCAGGGCTATCTGCAAACGCTGTTTGGGATGGAGGTACTCTACCTGCACGGCGCAACGCCGGTCAAGCGCCGCGACCAGATGGTGGCCCGTTTTCAGGACGGGTCCGGGCCGCCGCTGTTCATCCTGTCACTCAAGGCCGGCGGCACGGGGCTCAATCTCACCGCCGCCAACCACGTCTTCCACTTCGACCGCTGGTGGAATCCGGCGGTGGAAGATCAGGCCACCGACCGGGCCTTCCGCATCGGGCAGACGCGCAACGTGCAGGTTCACAAATTCGTCTGCGGCGGCACGCTGGAAGAGCGCATTGACGAGCTGATCGAGTCGAAGAAGGCATTGGCGCAAAGCGTCATCGGCGCGGGAGAGGACTGGCTCACCGAGATGAGCACCGACGAGCTGCGCGACGTGATGATGCTCAGGCAAGAATGATGCAGGATGCAAGAGGCAGGATGCAGGATGCAGGGGCGGAATTCTACCACGAATCTACACGAATCTTCACAATGAGAGTTATTCGTGAAGATTGGTGGTTTGCTTTTGAGGAGTTGAAAGGGTGAAGCGACGTTCGCGGAGTTATTACGACGATTATTGGCCGCACTACGAGCCGACGCGCCCGATAGAGGTGGACGGCATCAAGGCGAAAAGCCAACGCGGCAAGTTCGTCTCATCGTGGTGGGCGGATAAATGGATCAACGCGCTGCAAAGGTTGATGGACGCCGGGCGGTTGAGCCGGGGACGCAGCTACGCCCGCAAAGGGCAGGTCTTGGAGATTGACATCAAGGGCGGGAAGGTTGCCGCGCGGGTGCAAGGTTCGCGGCCCTCACCGTACAAGGTCAGCATCGAACTGAAGCCGTTGAGCGATAGCCAGTGGGCGAAAGTGTTAGATGCTCTGGCAGAACAGGCCATTTTCGCCGCGCAACTGCTCAACGAAGAGATGCCGGCCGACATCGAGCAAGTCTTCGACAAGGCCAAAGTGCCGCTCTTCCCGCAATCACGCGGCGACTTGAGCACCTACTGCTCGTGCCCGGATCCGGCTAATCCGTGCAAGCATATTGCCGCCGTGTACTACCTGCTCGGCGAGCGTTTCGACGCCGACCCATTTCTGCTCTTCGAGCTGCGCGGGCGGAACAAGGCCGCGATCATCGCCGCGCTGCGCGAGCGCCGCGCTGACGCGGTCCGCCGCGCCGTTGGCGTGCCCGTTTCAGAGGCGCTGCCCTACGTCCCCGACGCCATCGCCGCCGTAGAAGCGCCTGCGCTGGCCGACTGCCTGGAGACGTATTGGGGCGCGCCGGCCGCGTGGGACGCCGTCAGCCTGCATATCGCCGCGCCGCCCGTGGAACTGGCGCTGCTCAAGCGACTGGGCCTGCCCGATTTTGTGGACGCCGCGAGCTTCCGCGCACAGATGGAGCGGGTCTACAGCGGCGTCACCGAGCGCGCTTTGGAAGTCGCTTTTGGAGAGAGGGATCGAGGGTCAACGGATTGAACGGATGAAACGGATTTCTGTTCTCATCATTGTGGGGCTGTTCTTGCTGCAAATCGCGTGCCAGACGCTTGCCGGGCCGCGTCCCGCGCAGCCCGCGACCGCGTCAGCCCCTACGGCGACGCCGCCGACCGCAATCCGGCCAACAACGCGTCCAACCGCAACAAACGTCCCCAAGACAACGCCGTCCGACGTAGCAGACCAGGCGTGCTTCGGTTCATTCGGCTATGGCATCACCTGCATCGAGAACAACGAGTGGGTCAACTACACCAAGAACAACGCAGGACTGAGCGGCGACCTGGTCAAAGACATCGCCGTTTGTCCAGGTGGGGAACTCCTCGTCCTGAACACAACCGGCGTCAACCTCTTCGACGGGGCGATGTGGCGCAACTACGGGCAGGGATGGGGCTACGGCAGCGCGGAAGCCATCGCGTGCGCCGCCGCCGACAGCTTTTGGGTAGCGCATTACGAAGGCGCCAGTCACTTTGACGGCGCGACATGGCGCACGTATTCGGTGCGCGAAACGCTGTCCACCGCTCCGGAGGCTTACGGGCTGGTCAACGACATCGCTATTGCGCCCGACGGCGCGGTTTGGGTGGTCACCGTCAACAGCATCGCCGTCTTCGCCAACGAACAATGGACGGTGTA
>JAIOAS010000153.1 GCA_019873725.1 Chloroflexota bacterium
CTTGTTGACGTCGGTGATCTCCAGTTCGCCACGCGCCGACGGTTTGAGGCCCTTGGTCACCTCTACCACGTGTTGGTCGTAGAAGTAGATGCCGGTGACGGCGTAGTTTGATTTAGGCTGCTGTGGCTTCTCCTCGATGCTCAGCGCGTTGAGGTTTTTGTCGAACTCAACCACGCCGTAGCGCTGCGGGTCCTGCACGTAGTAGGCGAAGACCATGCCGCCATCGGTCAATCGTCCCGCTTCCTGCATCAAATCCGAAAGGCCGTGCCCATAGAGGAAGTTGTCGCCGAGGATGAGCGCACACGGCTCCCCGCCGATGAACGTCTCGCCGATGAGGAATGCCTGCGCGATCCCCCCCGGATAAGGCTGGGCGGCGTAGCGGATATCCAGGCCAAGCCGCGACCCGTCACCGAAGAGCTTCTCGTATAGTTCGAGGTGCTGCGGTGTGGAGATGATGAGGAATTCGCGGATGTCGGCGAGCATCAATACCGAAAGGGGGTAGTAGATCATCGGTTTGTCGAAGATGGGGAGAATTTGTTTGGACAGAGATAAGGTGAGGGGATAGAGGCGCGTTCCCAGTCCGCCGGAGAGAATGATACCTTTCATAGTGGCTCCTTTTGCGATTGAGGTATTTTTCTTGCACGAATAGTCAAGGAATGTATCAACTGCTGTAAGTTTCAGTGTTTCTTTTTGGGGAGTGTAAACGTGAAGGTTGTCCCCTGCTCGTCGCTTTTTTCTACCCAGATGTCCTGGTGATGGGCGTTGAGAACCATTTTACAGAAAGCCAGCCCTAAACCGGAACCGCGGCCAGGCTGTTTGCCGGTGGTGAATTTTTTGAATAAGCGGCCCTGGATTTCCGGCGGAATTCCCGCACCGGTATCTTTGATTGAGATGTATATCCTGGTGGGGTCGGCGGCCTCCTCACGCGCGGCGATGCGGATAGTACCCCCAGAGGGCGTGAATTTAACGGCATTTCCAATCAAATTTTGAAAAACTCGTTCCAATAACTCTCGATCGCCCTCGACTGTCGGCAATCCAGCAGGCAGCCTGTTCTCGATGTGTAACCCTTTGTCGATGGCAAGTGGGGTCTGGGATTGGATAATGTCTTCGACAAAGCCGGGCAGGTCGATGGAGGTGTACTCCAACGGCATTTGTCCGTCTTCCAGCCGGCTGATATCCAAAATGGTGTTGACGAGATTCAACATGCGCTTCGTGTTGCGATTTGCAATATCCAAAAACCGTTGTTGTTCGAGGGTGAGCGTACTCTGTATCTCGCCTTCCAGCAGCTTGATTGCACCGGCGATACTGGTGAGGGGGTTGCGCAAATCGTGGATGGTGGTGCGTGTCAGATCTTCGCGCATACGTTCCACTAAGTGTTCTGCTGTCACATCATGGAGGAGAATCAGCCGCCCCAATGCTGTATCTTGAGCCGTCACGGGGAGGTTATACCAGTGGATGATTCGTGGGAAGACCTCGAATTCTCCCTCGGCAGGTTCTGCATCCGCACGCTGTACGCGCCGAAGTTCTTTGATCAGCGTGCGCGCGGCTTCTGGCGCACACTGCCGCAGGATGCCCAGAAAGTCGAGGGTGGTACGGTTGATCCACTCTTGCGGCACGACGGGCAAATCCAGGAATTTGAGCGCCGCAGCGTTGATGATCGGAACCCGCTGGTTGGCATCAATGAAGATGACGCCATCACTCGAAGACTCGATGAGTGCTTGCAGGCGACTGCGCTCGTCGATGACGGCCTGGAACAAGCGCGTGTTGTTGATCGCCGTAGCCAGGTGCTGGACCAGGGTGACCTGTAAAGCCTGGTCATTTGAAGAGAGTACGCGCGTTTGCCGCGTAAACATGCCGAGCATACCTAATGTCTGGCCTTGTTGAACTAACGGCGTCCCGATGTAGGTGTGGATTCCCCAGCTAAGGAGCTGTTCATAAAGTTGTGGCGCACCGGCCTTCAGTCTACTGATGAGCGGCGTCTGTTTGGAAAGGTCCTCGATCAGCATCGGGATGTGCTGGTGCGCAATATAATCGCGGATTGTATCCTGGTTCAAGACGCTCTGTAGTTGTTCTATCATCGTAGCCAGGATGCCGTGCGTAGCTGCCAGTTGGAGTTGCCCGCTTTGCGGATCGAAGAGGCTGACAAATCCCGCCTCAAACTCCAGGGAATCCAGAATAGAATCCAACGCCTTGGACAGAATGGTCTCCAGGTCGAGGGAATGTCCGGTCACCTGGGCCAACGAGTACATCATATTGAGGTTTGCCGTGTATTGGCGCATGTGGCTGTGTATCTGTGCGTTTTCCAGCGCCAGAGCAATGGCGTCGGCCAGGGATTCTGCCAGGATGATATCATCCGCTCTGAAGGCGTAAACGCCCTCATGCTCGATGTTCAGGATACCCAGGGTACGTTGACCGTAGCGCAAGGGGACCGCAACCTGTGAACCGGCTTTCTCGTACACAGTCACACCGGCTGTGTGTGTTTGCGTATTGTCAACATAGAGCAACTCGCCAGTGCGGAAGGCGCGTCCGATGTTACCGTAGTTTGCTCCGATGCTCCACTGCTCGGGGAGAGGAAGCTGACCGGCACTGGCTCGCAATGTCAACTTATCCGTACTCTTGTCGGGCAAGAGAATCGTGACGACGGGCCAGTTGGTCAGCGTCGCGATTTTGTCCACTGCTACCAACAGGACTACATCGGGATCGAGCAGTGTACCGATGGTGCGCAGCACTTCGTAGAGCGTCGTCTGGCGTTCGGCCAACCGCCGCTGGTCGTCGTAGATTTGCGCATTACGAATCGCCAGGGCCATTTGATCGGCAGCCGCCTGCATCAGCTCCAGGTCATCCTGGTTGAAATGACCGACTTCGGGGTGGGTGAGTGTCAGGATGCCGAGTTTGCGCGGCCCACTGAAGATGGGGACGACCAGCGCGGAGCGGACCTTATAAGGGATGTTTGGCAGTGGAAACCAGCGAGGGTCTTGCTCGGTGTCGGTCACTAATGCCGCTTGACGGTGACGCGCCACCCATCCGGCCAGGCCGATGTTCATTACCTGGCCGACGACTTTTTGCCGTTCGGCACGGCTCACGTCATCACGGGCCAGGATGCTATATGTTACCATGCCTAGTTCATCCAATATAAACACACTGCCGCGTTCGGCGCGCGTGATGGCGCGGGCGGCTTCCACTGCATTTTTCATGGTGGTTTCCAGGTCAGGACGCTCCACCGTCGCGCGCGCCACCGCGACGAGATTCTCAAAGCGTTGCTTCTGGATCAGCAGTTCTTTCTGGTAGTGTTCCAAATTGTCGAGCATGACGTTGACTGTGTTACCAAGTTGAGAGAGTTCATCTTGGCCTTTTACCGAGACTCGACTGGAAAAATCGCCGGCGCTGCCTGTTATACCGATGTGGCTGACATCGGCGCGAAAGTTGCTCAAGCGTCCAAACACCAATCGTCCCAGCACCCACCACATCATCCCACTGAATGCTACACCCATGAGCGAGATGGCCGCGCCCAGATAGGTTAAGGTCGTTCGGCCTTGCGCGTAGACCTCCCTGGCGTTTTCAACGCGCAAGATCATAGCCGGTTTCTCGTAAATGTCGTTCAAGAGGGCGTACCCGGCGATGGTTTGTTGATCGACCGGCTCGACCCATAAATCTGAAGCGCTCGCCAGTATTCGATCTCGCGCAGCCTGCAGGTGGGGGGCAAGACTTGGATCTGCTATATCGGCCACTTCTAGCGTCAGTTGTGTACTTTTGGCGATGTACGCGATCAAGTCTTCGTCCAGGAAGCGCGCCATGATTAAGGCGCCATGGGTTGGCCCTTCAGAATTACTGGTGAGGATAGGCTGCGCCGCCACAGCCATAGGTTGATTGCCTATGACCAGAAATCCTTCCACACCTTGTTCAGCGTGGATGGGCGTTAACAGTGGATCATCAGGGCTAAGTCTCAGGAGTTGTTCTGGGGGTGGAATAAAGACCTCGTTGTTAAGATCATAGGCACCTGCATACACAACTTTGCCGGATGTATCGATCAACATGATGATATTGAGTTGATTGTTGGTGTAGGTGGTGTCATTGTAATTGGAGTCAATGTAGGCCTGATTGCGTGTCTCCATGTAGACATAAGTGTCATCCCAACCGGCATAATCTGCGGCAGTGGCTTTAAGATCTTCGACGATTTCGAGAGCCTGATTCACTGCGCGCTGGACATCGCGGGATACGCTTTGCTCTTCCAGCTCGGCATAGCTTTTTATCAAGACCTGGCGCATAGGGATGTAGAACAGTAGCAAGACAATCGCCGTCGCGGCGATGATGCTACCGATAATCTTCAAACGTAATGTGGGAAACATGCTTTGCATAATTTACAAGCGATGTTGATTTACCAGTAGTGATGCACCAGCGCTCGGATATATTTATCGTATATCGCGCGCACCTTTGCCATTACCTCATCGGATAGCGGTGGCATATCGGCGGCAGCGATGTTTTCTTCGGCTTGCGCGGGACGCTTGGCACCGGGAATAGCGCACGTCACCGCGTCGAACATCAGAATCCAACGCAGGGCGAATTGTACCATGCTCATCCCTGCCGGGCAGATCGCCTTCAGTTCGTCCACAGCTTGCAGCGCGATGTTGTAATCCACGCCGGAGAAGGTCTCGCCTTTGTCAAAAGCCGCGCCATCGCGGTTGAATGCCCGGTGATCGTCGGGCGAGAACTGGCTGTCGGGCTTCATCTTGCCGGTGAGCATGCCGGAGGCCAGCGGTACACGCGCCAGGATGCCGACATTGCGCTTCTGCGCCTGTTCGAAGAACAGTTCGGCGGGGCGGTGGCGGAACATGTTGAAGATGATCTGCACCGTCTTTACATTCGGATATTCGATAGCCTTCAGCGCCTCTTCGACCTTTTCTACGCTCACGCCGTAATGCCGCAGTTTCCCGGCGGCGACCAGATCGTCGAGGACGCCGAAAACCTCCGGCATATAGTAAACCGGCGTTGGCGGGCAGTGGAGTTGTAGCAGGTCGATAGCGTCGACGTCCAGGTTCTTGAGGCTGCGCTCAACGAAGGCTGTGAGATTCTGGCGATTGTAACCTTCCGCAACGTGTGGGTTCAGGCGGCGACCGGCCTTGGTGGCAACATAGATTTCTTCACGGCGTTGTTTGCGCAGTTGACCGATCAACCGCTCACTGCGCCCATCGCCGTAGACGTCGGCGGTGTCGAAGAAGTTGACGCCCAAATCGACCGCGCGATGCAGTGCTGCCAGGGATTCATTATCCTGCACTGTGCCCCACGTTCCGCCGATGGCCCACGCCCCAAAGCTGATTGTGGATACTTTCCACCCGGTTCTCCCTAATTCCCGGTATTGCATCATAACCTCCTGATTTTAGTTCGAAGTCTGCCGTCACTTGTGGTATTGGGCTTTTGACTTTCGGCATAGCGATGATTGCGCTGATGGTCAATGAGCTTTTGTCAATGAAGTACGGCCCGTGCGCGATTGCCCCGAAGGTGAAATACGCCGTGAGATCAGAGACGTCTGTCCTTCTCAATGGTCTACGTTCATTATAGACCAACCTTATAAAAAGGGTAGATGGCAGGCGGTAGAGGGTGCATTTCAGAATGAGGGCGACTTTTCCTTAAATAACACCACTCCCCGTCTACCATGTACTGTCTGGCGTCTACCGATCAGTAACCGAGCTGTTCTTGCGCTGCGTTCAGTGCAGCTTCTGCGGAGGTTTGCCCGTCGCGGATGGCGGTGAAGGCAGTCCCCAATATCTCCATGGCCTGCTCAAATCCCAGCAGCGTCGGGCTGATTAACACGGCGTCACCCACGGCTGCACGTGCCGCTTCGGCAACCTCCGCACCGACGAGCTTGGTGAACTCGCCTGATTCTGCCAGCGACCTGCGCGCGGGCATGTTCAGGGTGGGCATCTGTTCATTGAGGAACATAATCCACTTCCAGCATGCCTCTGGATGTTGGGTGTTTTTCGAGATGACGAAGCCATTGACGGTCGCCAGGGTGAAAGCCTCGCGGTCGCGGGGCAACGGGGCGACACCCCACCGCATTTGCCAGCGCGTCGGCCATGTCACTCCGCCCTGGTCCGAAAGCATGCCTATCCACATCGCATATTTGTTCTGGATGACACCGCCATAGGGATAGTACTGGACGGAATCCGGCCCTTGCTTGCGCGAGGGAGCGACGCCATAGGCGTGGATCAAATTGGCATACCATTGCATGGCTTCAATATTCAGTGGATCGTTAAGGGTGATGGTTGTCGGATTTTGCCAGTTGTCGAAAAGCTGCCCGCCGTGTTGGTAGATGAATAAGATCGGCTCCATGATGGCGATTTCGTTGTCGTGTTGGATGGCGTACCCAAAAACACCATTGTTTGGATCGGTGATATCCTCGGCCCGTTCAAGAAAATCATCCCACGTCCAGCCCACGGTGGGGTAGGGAACGACATATTGGTCGAACAAATCCTTGTTGTAGTACATCAGCAACATGTTGATGTTGGAGGGGATGCCCCAGGTTTTCCCTTCGTATTGGAATGTTTCGAGTGCACCTGGATAGTAAACGTTCTTGTCGAAAGTGTTGTCCTGTTCGATCAAAGGTGAGAGGTCAAGGATAGTGCCTTGTTGCACCAGTTGCGGCAGTGCGAGTTGCTCTACCATAAACACATCGTTCTCGGTGACCTGACCGGGATTCCGCCAGTTTACCTGAACCAATTCCACCGTGATATTCGGATAGCGCGCCTTGAATTGCTCGGCCAGTGTCGTGTAGTACGCTGCATCGCGCTCATAGTGCGGGAACTTGATCGTCACCGGTTCCGGTGTGGGGATCGGCGTTGCACAGCCGGCAAGCACGAGTAAAAACAAGCCCAGTCTGATACAATTTCGGGTTACCTTATTTCGAAGCATATATCTCCTTGTGCGGAATAGACCGCTAATCTTATGAATGGTTGCGAACCTTCTGGAAAAGTGGGTGTGAATTTTTCAAGATCATATCGATTGCCCGATTGGTCAGCGCAGCGGTATGGCCGGTGCTTGGACATTCGCCGTGACCGAGCAGCGTATCCACGACGCTTTGAATGAGCGGCTGTTGGATGTGCGGTGGGTTTTCGATGCGCACCGATTCGGTTTCCCCCTGTCTTTCGAGTGTCACCGGCTCGTCATCGAACGTTGCATAGCGAATGATGCCGGTTGTCCCCACGATTTCGGTGCGATCCACGCGATGCTGTGTGGTAAAATGCCACGTGCCCGCCCCGTGAATGCCATTCTCATGCAGCCACGTCGCGCTGACGGCATCTTCGGCTTCGTAGCACCCGCCCTGGTTGGTGGCGTAGCCCTGCGCCGTCTCGATCGGCCCCAGGAGATACTGGAGCAGGTCGAGGATGTGCGAGCCGAGGTCGCAGAAGTAGCCGCACCCGGCGATTTCTGGGTCGAGCCGCCAGGGCTTTGTGTCGCTGCAATCCTCCGGTGACAGCGGGCGGTAGAGCACGGTGTTCACACTGCGCACTTCGCCGATTGCGCCCGCGTCCAGCCACGCTTTGACCTGGAGGAAGCGCGGCAACCTCCGCCGGTAGTACGCGACGAACAGCGGCACGCCCGCCTGTTCGCACGCCGCAATCATCGTTTGGCACTCCGCGTAGGTGCGCGCCATCGGCTTTTCGACGTAGACCGGCTTGCCGGCTTGCGCGACTGCCAGCGTATACTCCAGATGCGATGAAGGCGGCGTGGCAACGTACACGGCATCCACCTCCGGATCGTGGATCAGCGCGTCGGCCTCATTATACCACTTAGGGACGCCATGGCGCTGCGCGTAGTCCCGCGCCAGGTCACCATTGCGTCGCATCACCGCGACCAACTGCGACCCGCACGCCTTCTGCAGCGCTGGCCCGCTCTTCACCTCCGTCACATTCCCACAGCCGATGATGCCCCAGCGGATGGTGTCTGTCGTCATTTCAAACTCCTTTGGCTGGTAACGAGTAACGAGTAATGAGTAACGAGTAATGAGTAATCGGTGTATGCGCAGGCTACGAGGGATTTTGCAGTTCGTTAGTCATCATTCTGCTCCTTTCAGTTTCGCATCACCAGCGGCAAGTATACCTCAAAACTCGGCCAGTAAGCGTTGTTCGACAGTCCCAACCACGCGCCGCTGGCATCCTGCGATTTGAGGGTGAAGTATATGCTCCCGCCCGCGTATTGGACGTGCGCGGTGAAGCTGTCCGTGCTGCCCGGCAGGCTCTCACCGATGACGGTCGCCGCTGCCCAGGTTCCGTCGGTGATGAACGTGGGCGCATAGCGCAATGTCGTCGTGACGGCCTGCGGTAGGGGCGTCCAGCGTAATTGGGCGGTGAGCGCGCCAGTTTCGGTCTGAACATCGGTGATGCGCAGATCGTGCACGGCGGGCAGGCGCACGGTGATGTAGTCCGGTTTGATTTCGTCGTCGCTGCCGCCGTCGTTGGTCACGCGCAGGCGCACGGTGTAGACGCCCGGCGCGGTGTACGTGTGGGTGGGATGCTGCTCTGTGCTGTCCGTCGTGCCGTCATTCTCGAAATCCCACGCCCACGCCGTTGGCCCGTTGGTCGAGGCGTCCGTGAAGTGGACGGTGAGCGGTGCGTCGCCGGAGGTCACGTCGGCGGTGAAGGCGGCGGTCGGCCCGGCAGCTTCGATGTCGAGGTAGTTGAGCATCGTGTACTCGTCGAAGATGCCCATCGCCATCGTCAGCTTGTTGTCGGTGATGGTAACGCGTTTGGTGCGGACGATGTACGGGCTGGTGGCCTCGTTGTTGACGAAGACGATGCCCTCGATGGCGATGTAGTTGTGCGAATACGTCCGTCCCTCCCAACCCACGGAGACGGTGACGTTGTAATCGCCGTTGGGCAGGTCGAACTCGAAGGTGGCAGGCCGGCCCCAATCCGAGTAGAGGATGCTGCGCTGCAAGACGTTCGGGCCGCTGTTCAGGTAGGTCGTCATCCAGTGAACGTCGTTAGGGGCATACCAACCGTAACCGGCGGTGGCGTCGTAATTCTGACTGCCGATTTTCATATACGTGTGGCCGTTCACAATGAGCGGGTTGGCGGTCGGTTGCCCGGCGGGGTCCTGGAAGTTGATGTAGTAATTGCCAGGCGGCCCCTCGGCGCGGGGATGCGTGGGCGGCGGGGTGATGTCGGGGATCGTCGCAATCTCGCCGCCATTCTTCAGCCCGATAAGACGCCGCAGGTTGTACATAAATTCGCTGTGGCGCGTGTAGCTCGTCAGCCCGGCGATGATCTTGTTCGCCTGCACGTCGGCGGCGTTGGTCACATCCACCTGTGGCTGCCCGCCCGCCAGGACGTAGAGGTACTCGTAGTCCTCGAAGCCGTCGCGCAGCATTTCCAGGCGGATCGACGGCACGAGACGATGCCCGTTGGAGCCGTAAGGAATCGGCGTGTTGCTTTCGGAAGGCGGGTACAACAGGAAGGTGTTGCCGTTCTGCTCGTAGGTCATCGGATCGGTCCACGGATTCTTGCTCCAATCGTTGACGGCGTAGTAGGCGATGCCGCGCACGCGGTACTTCCACAGGAACCAGCCGGTGAACTTGCCCTCGATGGCCGGGTGATCCAGCGTGATGGGGTTGAAGTACGGCGGGCGTGTGCCGTGCAGGAAGTAAATCCACGTCTGTTCACCGTGGTCGCGCTCGCGGGCGTGGGCGGCGGTGGGATCGTATTCGTTGAGCACCGGCAACCAGATGTCGATGTGCGCGCCGGGTTGGTCGTAGATTTCCGGTTTCGCGCCCTCGGAGACCATCAGCTTGAGGTTGGGCGCGGCCTGGTGGCTGTACCTGCTGTACCACGCCACCGCGTCATAGTCGGCCTGATCCTGTGGCTCGTTGGCAAAGTAGTGGTAGGCCTTGCCGAGGTCGCCGTGACTGCTGAGATAGTTTTGTAGCGCGGTGACGTAGGCGAACCACGCCGTGTTGTAAGCCGAAGTGGGGTTTTGTAGCCAGTCGCTCGCGCTGCGCGTGATGCCGCAGAACGAGGAGGGCCGCTGGTCGGTTGATGGATCGTTGTTATCAAATCCTGCCGCTGTGAACGAAGGAAAGCCCGTCCCGCCGTTGAACGGCTGCGTGAACTGCCCGCCGAGCAATCCGCTCCCATCGAGGTACCGCTCCGCCAGCGCATCGTAGCCCCAGATGCCGTAGGGGTCGGAGAGCGTGTGGGTATCGCAATTGTAGTCGATGAACGGCTCGGCAAACGAGCCGCCGCCGGTCAGACCGCCGGGCCAGAGCACGCTGCTGGGCGTCAACCGGTGGTCGATGAAATACTGCTTGATGCCATCCACATAAGCCCAATACTCATCGTCCGTGCCGGGGACGCTGTAGGCGCTCAGGAACGTCTGGTGCGAGTAGTTCATTTGCGATTCGATGTGCAGCGCATCGGGGATGGCGAAATTGAAGACGTGGAGCGTGACCGGGATCGCCACACCGCCGATGTTCATATTGGCGGTGTAGTTCCCAGAAGTGACGCTCGCCGGCACGAAGACGTTGAACCAGAAGGCCGTGTTTTCGCCCGCGGTCAGCGCCACGCTGGCTCCGTTGGCGAGCGGCCACAGCGGATCGGGATACGGCCCCGTGCGCCCCAGGCTGTCGGTCGCCTCGGTCAAATTGACGTACTTGACCTGATAAAGCTCAACCGTGATCCCACTGCCAAAACTGCCCATATTGACGGTGACGTTGCCGGACGCCGTTGGTTTGACGACGATCTGGAACGGCTCGAACTCGTTGCGCGCCGCGTAGACCTTGATACCGCTGCCGGTCGCCGTAGGCGCAGCGGTGTCCTTGAACACGCGCTCGCTCGGTGTCGTCGTCCAGAACTTGTAGGCGGCAGTGGATTGGGTCAGCGTGTAGGTGTAGTTTTCCCAGTCATCGCTGGGCGCGGCAACACTGACTGCTGAGGGGGGGATGATCAGTAGGGAGGCGATGATGCACATCATCACAAAACTACGAACCGTGGTTTTCATATCGGCCTCCATACAATGAACCGCTAATCTACGCGACTTTTCCTGGATTTTCAAAACAATCTGTCAAAATCCGTTCAATCCGTTGACAGCTTTTCATCTTCTTCTATGGGCTACGGCTGTTCTACGACCGTGCCGTCGACAGGTTTTTGCCCTTCTTTCCCGCGTAAAAACATCACGAAGGCGACTAACCGCACCGCTGCCCCGATAAATAGCGCCCCTGGAATGCCGATGAAGCTCGACAAGCTCGTGCTCATGAGCGGCGCGCTCATCGCCAGCGCGTTCTGTGCGCTCTGATCCACCGAGATAAAAGTGGCGCTGTGCTGGGGCGGCACGGTCTTCATCAACTCGTCGAAGAAGACTAGGTTCATTCCGGCCTGGAAAACTCCCGCGATGCCCGCGTAGAGCACGAGCAGCCATGGCAGGCGGGTGATGGCGGTCAGCGCCGGATAGAGCGCCAGCGCCAATGTTGTGCTCAACAGGATGAAGCGCGATCCGCGTTTGCGGTGCTGCTGTGTCCAGATCGAATACCCGATCAGCAAAACGAAGCTTTGCATCGTGACGATGGCGCTAATCCAGGCATCGCTTGCCTTCACGATGCGCACGTAGTACAGCGTGAACAGCGGTGCGACGAGGTTGGAGCCGAGGATGTAGATCAACCGTTTGGTGGATATGGCAATGAAAGGCCGGTGGGTGAACACCAGACGCACATCGCGCTTGAGCTGTTGGAACAGCGGCGTTTTGTCACCGACTGCTTCTGTGTTAAGCGGAGGTACCTGCATCCGGCTGGAATAGCGGAAGCTGATTAACCCGCCCATCGAGAAGAGGATGAAAACGACCGCATAGTTGATCGGAAAAGGCAGCCGATCGAGGATTTGTCCCGCAATCATCGTCATCACCGCTGTCGTGAACCCCAAAATCGACCAGCGGCGGCTCATCAGCGTGTAGCGGCCTTCCGGCCCGGCGATGGCGTTCATCACTACCGTGAAGGCGACGCTGAGGATGGCTTGCGGGATGCTTGCCAGCGCCCAAACGATGAGCATGGCGATGATGATAGCTTTCTGCGGCAAGATCAACGCCATCACCCCGGTGAGGGTGTACGCCGAGAAGACGAGCAAACGGATGCGGCTGTACCACGGCACGATATTCGCACGGGTTTGCAGAAACCGCCCGATGATGAGTCCCAGGAACAGCCCGGTAAATCCCGGCATGGCGCTCAACATACCCACCTGGAAGTTTGTTCCCCCGATCCGGGTGAGGAACACCGCCAGAAACGGCGACGCGCCGCTGACCAATCCCACGCCCAGGGCGTCCATCTGCGTGTAGAAGAAATTCTTGCGCTGGGTGGGCGTCAGCCCCGGCGGGATGGCGAAAATGTTGATCCGGCTGAATAAGTGTGTGATTCTCATACGGCAATCTTACACGAATAACGGTTGTAGTCCAGCCGCATCCGTGTTTTGCGCCGCGAACGCCTCGCGCACGAGCTGCCGCACTTGCTCCACTTCCACTTTCCCTTGGGGAACGATAGTATTGAGCAGCAGGCGTGGCGCGTGATTCGCCAGCCACTGGGCGACGAAGGGATAGGGGACGGCGAGCCGTTTACAGCCCCAGATGATCATATCCGCTGTCGCACGGGCCTGATTGAGTTTGCCGAAG
>JAIOAS010000154.1 GCA_019873725.1 Chloroflexota bacterium
ATTTTTTCAGTATCCATAGGGTAACCCTCCACGCAAAAGTGGGGTTAGTGTGCCCAAAAACACCGATTTGTCAATCTGTGGCCGCCAACCACGCTTAAGTGGAGAGCTACCCCTGGTGTGAATTTGGGAAAAAATGTATGGAATACCTTAATTATAGGCGATGCGCGTTCGTGCTGCAATAGGAGAATGGGACTATCCAGGAGCTTATCATTCTCGTCGCAATTCCCATATTACGGGTGATTCCCCATATCTCACCGCAGAGCCCGCTGAGGCCGCAGCGTGATATGGAGAAGGTTTTCTCTGCGCGCCTGGCGACCTCTGCGGTGAATAACCCCGCGCGCCTGGTGCACCATTGTGGATAATCACCGGCCATATTGGCTTCGAGCGGATCGCCAGATCCGCGTTTTGGTTATCGCAGCTTAAAGCGGGGAACTGGCGTTCCCCTCGGAGCGAGAATGATCAGGGTGTGTTTCCAATGCGTTGAAAATCCAGAGCTGGCGCGGTCAGAGACCGGCCAGAGCACGATTTGCGACTTATCGCCGCTTAAAACGGGGAACTGGCGTTCCCCTCGGAGCGAGAATGGTTTGCGACTTATCGCCGCTTAAAGCGGGGAACTGGCGTTCCCCTCGGAGCGAGGTGGGGGCACAATCCCGCGCTGGTGTGACATTCGCTCATTCGCCCATTCGCTCATTCGTCATTCTCTTGAACCGCGGATGGTCGCGCAGAGATTCCAGGTCGGGGTCGCGGGCAGCCCAGTCGCGGAGGGTGGCGTCCCAGGCGATGGCTTTTTCCAGGTGATCCAGCGCCGCGTCCGTGTTGCCGGCGATGGCTTCCAGGCAGGCAAGGTTGTAGTGATCGTCGGCAGGGATTAACTCGCGGGCGCGGGCGAGATGCGCGGCGGCTTCCTCGTCGCGGCCTAGCTTGCGGAGAACCGCGCCCAATGCAGCCTGCCGGTTACCCCGTTCTGGCGTAATCTCCACCGCCCGGCGATAGGCGTCTGCGGCCTGCTCCAATTGCCCCAACTCGTAATACACCGTGCCCAGGTTGTTCTGCGTGGTGGCGTATTCCAACGGCGCGGCCTCCGGCGTGCGGAAGCGCAGCGCGGCCTCGTAACATGCGATGGCGCGCGCCAGGTTGGCGGCGCGGTCGCCGGTGGGCAAGGCCGCGTAGGCGAGGCCCAGGTTGTACTGCGTGGTGGCGTATTCCAACGGCGCGGCCTCCGGCGTGTAGACGGTCAGCGCGGCCTCGTAACATGCGATGGCGCGCGCCAGGTTGGCGGCGCGGTCGCCGGTGGGCAAGGCCGCGTAGGCGAGGCCCAGGTTGTTCTGCGTGGTGGCGTATTCCAACGGCGCGGCCTCCGGCGTGCGGAAGCGCAGCGCGGCCTCGTAACATGCGATGGCGCGTGCCAGGTTGGCGGCGCGGTCGCCGGTGGGCAAGGCCGCGTAGGCGTTGCCCAGGTTGTTCTGCGTCATCGCATAGTCCAACGGCGCGGCCTCCGGCGTGTAGACGGTCAGCGCGGCCTCGTAACATGCGATGGCGCGCGCCAGGTTGGCGGCGCGGTCGCCGGTGGGCAAGGCCGCGTAGGCGTTGCCCAGGTTGTTCTGCGTCATCGCATAGTCCAACGGCGCGGCCTCCGGCGTGTAGACGGTCAGCGCGGCCTCGTAACATGCGATGGCGCGCGCCAGGTTGGCGGCGCGGTCGCCGGTGGGCAAGTTGCGGTAGGCGAGGCCCAGGTTGTTCTGCGTCATCGCATAGTCCAACGGCGCGGCCTCCGGCGTGCGGAAGCGCAGCGCGGCCTCGTAACATGCGATGGCGCGCGCCAGGTTGGCGGCGCGGTCGCCGGTGGGCAAGGCCGCGTAGGCGAGGCCCAGGTTGTTCTGCGTGGTGGCGTATTGCAACGGCGCGGCCTCCGGCGTGTAGACGGTCAGCGCGGCCTCGTAACATGCGATGGCGCGCGCCAGGTTGGCGGCGCGGTCGCCGGTGGGCAAGGCCGCGTAGGCGTTGCCCAGGTTGTTCTGCGTCATCGCATAGTCCAACGGCGCGGCCTCCGGCGTGTAGACGGTCAGCGCGGCCTCGTAACATGCGATGGCGCGCGCCAGGTTGGCGGCGCGGTCGCCGGTGGGCAAGGCCGCGTAGATGAGGCCGAGCACGTTCATCACGCGAGCATGGAGTTCGGCATCGTCCATCTGCTGTGCCAGCGCCAGCGCCGCCTGCGCGTGTTCCTCTGCTTTGCCCAGTTGTCGGTCGGCCCAATATAATCCGGCCAGGGTGTAATGCAGATCGGCGCGTGTGGATTGGGTGTCTTCGCTTTCCGGCAGCTCGTCCAGCAGCCGCTCGCGCAGGGCAATGCGTGCGCGGCGTTCAGCCGGCATAAGGTTACGAATTTCGCTATCACCCATGCCGGCCCAGGCCAACGTTCCGGCAAGCTGCGCGCGTTCTTCGAGGGGAGGAACTTCCGGCACTTCGAGCACCTGGTTGACGAAGGCCCAGAAATCGGGCGCGTCGCGCATCATACGGGTCGCTTCGTCGTCCAAAGCCCAGAAGACCAGCCGCCAGCGATGATCGGGGATCAGTTCGCGGCGATAGTTGAGGGCATTGAGCAAGCCGGGGAAGGCGTGCTGCAAGCCGTAAACGAAGATGACTTCATCCGCAGCGGGGGGCGTTTCGAGCAGGCGGCTCAGCAGGTCGTGCGCGGCCGGCGGGCTATCGGGTTGAAACCACACCCGCCGCGCGCGTTGGTTAAGCGTGAGCAGGCGGTTGACCAGGATGTTCTCGAACAGCGCGCGGGCGCTTTCGGCCCGATAGATGATGAAGGCGATAAAACCGGTGTCATAGCGCCGCGCGCGGTCTAACGCGCCCGCCAGCAAGTCCAGGCGACGTTCAACCGGGGGGAGCGCGTCGGCCATTTATGCCTCGGTGGGCGCGGTCTGATCGGCCATTTCGTCCAACAGCGGATCGAGGGCCGGGTGAACGTCGCACCAGTTCTCGCCGTTGGTGTATTCCAGGACGGCCAGCAAATGGAACAACGGCCCCAGGCGTTCCGGGTAGCGCACTTCGTTGTGCTCCCGCACATCCTGAAGCAGTTGATAATCCTCTTGTGTGAGCAGCCGCCGGAAACTGCTGCGGATTTGCGCGGTCGCCCATGCCACATCTACGCGCTCAATGCGCGCGGATTGGCGGGCCAGCGCGTTATCAATGGCGCGTTGGAGGATATGGGCAATCTCACGGAAGACGCCGCCGCTGTTTTTGACCGCTTCATCGAGAGCATCGCCGGCGATCAGGGTATCTGTCATCCGCGCCAGCACGAAAGCGCGCATGGCGCGGATCCCATCCTTGTGCGGTTGCGCGCGCTGCTTTTTTTCGTGTAGTTTGAGGTTGGGCAAAAAGTAACTGTTGTCTCGGATGTGGGTGAAGGCCGGATCGAAGTAAATGGAAACCGGGACGGTGTACACGATGGCGCACGTGGGCTGCATCAGCGTGGTCAGCGCGCCCTCGAAGAGTTTGCGCGAGACCTCCAACGGCGGCTTGTCCATATCCTCGATGACGACGAGCACCTGGCGCTTGCTCTGCGCCAACACTTCGGCGCTCATCAAGTTGATCAAGCCGATCAGTTCGGAGACGCGCGGCGCAATCTCCTGGCGCACCAGGGTGCGGGTGATGTGTTCGGTTTTGACCTTGAGCAAGGCGGAGAGAAAGAATTTGCCGATGTCCAGCCCTGCGCCGCTCTCGAAAGTCGCGCCTTTTTCGTTGAGCCGGGTGACGGTGCGGCCCTTCCAGGCTTCCAATTCACCGAGCAGATCGTCTTTCATGCGTCCGCCGGCGGCGCGGTACTGGCTGAAAATCTGCGCGCCCATGGCCAACAAAACTTCGATGTAGCTGAGGTCATTGAAGTCACACTCGTCGCGCACGGAAAACTTGACCGGCCAATAGCGTTGGCGGATGTCGGCGTTATCTACCAGGCGGTTGAGTTCGGTGGATTTGCCGCTGCCGCGATGTCCGGCAAAGAAACACTTGGGCGGATTGCCGCGCGCCAGCAACAGCGCCCGTTGTAAACGCCCTAGCGGGTTATCCTCGCGCTCCACGTAAAACGGGCTGCCGACAGGCAACGGCAGGGCGGGGTCAAAACGGCTCCATGCTTCTTCCAGCGTTTTGGCTCGCACAAAGAGATACTCCGGTTGAGATACCATCATGCACCCCCAAAAACATACAGGTTACACGGTTAAGTTAAGTATAGCCCAAATTGAAGAAGTGCAAGATGCAGGGGGCAGGAGGCAGGAGGCAGGATGCAAGAGGCAGGATGCAAGAATACCTTCTCTCCCCCCCGTCTACCGTCTACCGCCTACCGCCCCCACCACCCGCTCCGTCACCTCCGCCATCGTGCGCTGCGGGACGTAGCCGAAATCGCGCCGGGCGGCGGAGATGTCGTAGTAGTGGCTCTGCGCCAGTTCGCTGGCGATGAAACGGGTGAGGCGCGGCTCACCGGGGCGGCGCAGGGCCGTGTGCAGCTTCTCTAGCACGGCGCCCGCCGCCCGCGCCGTCTTGAGTGAGAGGCGCAGGCGCGGTTCGGGCAGGTCGAGCGCGCGCAACAGGGCGCGAATCCACGCCCACAGGTTCACCGGCTCGCCCTGGCTGATGAAGTACACGCGCCCGTGGCCCGGCGGCCCGTCGAGCGGCGATCCGGCGGTGAGCGCGTCGGCGGCGAGGAGATGGGCGCGGGCGGCGTCCTCTACGTCGGTGAGGTCCACCTTGTTCGTTCCATCGCCCACCTGGGGCAGCAGGCCGGTTTTGGCGCGGGCCAGCAGACCGGGCAGCAGGTGATTGTCGCGCGGTCCGATGATGAGGTGCGGGCGCAACGAAACCGTCAGCAAAGCGGGGCCGTGCGCCGCTATGACCGCTTGCTCGGCAATGGCTTTGGTGTGCGGATAGGGACTTTCGTAGCGGCTGGGGTACGGATACGACTCGTCCACCCCCTCGTGCGGCGCGCCGTCGAAGATGACGCTCGGCGAGCTGGTGAAGATGAGCCTGGGCACGTTGTTGGCGCGGCATGCGGCGATCACGTTCTGCGTCCCGATGACATTCACGCCGTAGAAGTCGGCCCACGGCCCCCACATCCCGGCCTTCGCCGCCACGTGAAAGACCACGTCCATGCCGACACAGGCGCGTTGCACGGCCTCGGCATCCTGCAAATCCCCACGTACCACCCGCGCACCGAGCGCCTCCAGTTCAGGGTACGCCCCGCGCGCGAACACCGTCACCGCATCGCCCCGCGCGAGCAATTGCTCGACGATGTAGCGTCCCAGAAAGCCACCACCGCCCGTGACGAGATTTTGGATTTTGGATTTTGGATTTTGGATTTTGGAGACCCGCTGCTGAGAACTGGATACTGGATACTCATTACTCATTACTCGTTACTCGTTACTCATTACTCGTTACTTGTTACCCTTTCCCTTGTCGGTCAGGTAACGGCGCAGGAAAAGGATGGACACGGCGACGCTAAAAAGGATGCTGAGGGCGCGGAATAAGTCGCCGATGCGGATGGTGGGGGGCAGATTTGTGCTGGGGCGAGCAGGGGCGGGCCGGGTGTGCCACGACTCGTGAAGGTGTTTGGCAGCCCACACGGCCAGTTTCTCGCGCTGGATTTTGGCATTGTGGCGCACGTCGGTGGGGAAGATGTCGGGGTAGAACAGCACATCCTGGATGGCGCGCGTGTGCGGGTATTCGACGCCCAGGGCCAACAGTTCCAAGGTAAACCGCTGTTTTTCCAGGATCGACTTCGGAAAACGCCCGGTACGCGGTTCGACGACGAGCACCGGGCGCTGGCATCCCTGAGGGCCGACACCGACCAGCGCGGTGCGGTTCACGTCTGGGTGATGGTTGAAGATCGTCTCGCACGGCACAGGGAAGAGCACTTCGTCGCGCGTCGTGACCCGGTGGGCCTTGCGCCCGCAAAACCACAGTCGTCCTTGCGCATCGAAGTAGCCGACGTCGCCCATGCGATGCCAGACGCCGCCGGCTTCTGCGCCTTCGCCGTCAGAGTCCTGGATTTTCGCCAGTCTGGTCTGCTCGGGGCGGTTCAAATAGAGGCGCGTGACCACCGGCCCCTTGACCACAATCTCGCCGATGGGGGTCGCGCCGCCTTCGCCGGGCCGCAATTCCAGCGCGTCGTTCCACGTGGGGATGGCGTGGTCGGTGATCTCGATCACGCGGACGTCAATCCCCGGCAGTGGACGGCCTACGCACATCCCCTGGCCCTGGTCGCTCAGGGCAGCGGTCTCCGCCACGATCTCACGCCCGCTCATGGAGGTGAGCGGCATCGCCTCTGTTGCGCCGAAGGGTGTGTTCACGTCCGCCTCGGGCGCGAGAATCTGGGTGAGCATGGTCTCGATGAGCGCGGGGGGCACGGGGGCGCTCGCCATCAGCACGCGCTTGAGCGAGGGCAGGCGGATGTTGTTTTCCACACAATAGGGCGCCACACGCTTCCAGATCGTGGGCGAGCCGAAGGCGTTGGTCACGCCGTAGGTCTGGATGGCTTCGACAACGTGGGCTGGGTTGATCGCCGCGGGTTTTGTGGGGTCCATGTCGGGGATGACGGTAGTGACCCCTAAGGCCGGGTTGAACAGCGCGAAGATGTAAAGCAGCGCCAGGTCCACTTCCCCCGGCTGGATGCCGACGGCGTCGCGCAGCAGCGCGATCTGCGCCCGGAACATGCCGTGCAAGTAGACCACACCTTTGGGGATGCCGGTGCTGCCCGATGTGAAGGCCACCGCTGCCTCGCTCTCGGTCGTCGTGGGGGCGGTGGGGAAAGGGTCGGTGCGCGGGGAGCGCAACTGTTCGAGCGTGGCATCCGCCAGGGCGCGGTTGACGGTGGACCCGCCCACGACGACGCTGCGCCGGACGGTCACAAACGGCTTGGGGAAGAGCCGCCGCAGCGCGTGGGCGATGGGCACGCCGATCAACACCGCCGGTTCGGCCTCGGCGATGCATTGCAGGAGCGCCTGCCGTCCCATGCCGGGATCGATGAGCACCGGCACCGCGCCGATGCGCAGCAGCGCGAAGACCACGGCAATCAGTTCGACGCCGGGTCGCACCATCAACAGCACCCGGTCGCCCATCCCGATACCGAACTTTGACAGACCGTGCGCGTAATGATCGCACTCGGCATTGAGCTGCTGGAAGTTCAACTGCACCGTCTTCGCGCGCCCTTTGATGTCCCGCCCGGCGGGAAAGATGATGCCCGGCTGGTATGGATTGCGCGCCGCCATGTCAGCCAATGCGGCGGCGACGTTGTAGGGTTCAGGCATGCAAACCTCCGTAGGGTAAAGCGTAAAGCGTAAAACGTAAAACGTAAAGCGTAAAGCGTAAAACGTGAACGTAAGGGAATTACGTTTTGGAAAGGAACACTTTCATCGGCGGCAATATGCGCTCATAAGCGTCTTCGACGACGTAGTGCCCGGCGTGGTCCAGAATATGGACGTCGGCCTTGGGGAAGCGGGCTTGCCATCCGGCGAGAAAGTCCTTGACGGTGAAGACGAAATCCTGCGCCCCCCACAGGATGAGCATGGGGTGATCGCGGAACAGGTGCAGTTTCGCGTCGATGGCATCCACCGTGGCGCGGGTGGGATGGTCGGCGCTCACGGGGATGTCCTGCACGAAGCGGTAGATGGCGATGCGGTTGCGCCAGGAATTGTACGGCGCGAGATAGCCGGCGCGCACGTCCGGCGTCATCCGTTTGTGGTTGACCATCGCCAGGTAAACCGCCATACCGGCAAAGGCGTTCAAGCCGCGCAGCATCGTCTCGCCGATGACCGGGCTACGGGCCAGTTTGAGGACCCAGGGCACGGCGGGCATGTAGAACGCGGACGTGTTGAAGATGACGAAGCGCGAGCCGTGCTCTGCACGGACGTTCTCCGGGTGGCGCGTGGCGTAGCCCATGCCGATCGCGCCGCCCCAGTCGTGCAAGACCAGGGTAATGTCGCGCAACTCCAAATGGGCGATGAGTGTTTCCAGGTTGCGGATGTGCTGTTCGAGCGTGTACGGGTAATCCTGCGGCTTGTCGGAAAGGCCGCAGCCCACGTGATCGGGGACGATGACGCGGTGTGTCTGCGCGATTTCCGGGATGAGCGTGCGGTAGTAGAACGACCACGTTGGATTGCCGTGCACCATCACCACGGGCGGCGCATCACGCGGCCCCTCATCGAGGTAGTGCATCTTCACCCCGCCCAGGTCCAGCCAATGCGGCGCAAACGGATACAGCGATTGAAGATTTGGTGATTTTAGATTTGGTGATTTCGAGTTATCGCTCATTCTTCATTCGCCGATTCTCTGTATCCTGCCCCCTGCATCCTGCCCCTTGCATCCTGCCTCTTGCCCCTACCACTGAATTCCCAACACGATGCTATTGATCCCGCTGCCCACGCCGAAGAGTACGACTTTGTCGCCCTCATCGACGACGCCGTTATCGACGCCAATCGCCATCGAAATCGGCGCAGCAACCGAGGCGGTGTTCCCCAGATAGTGCAGCGTGGGATGGTCGATGTCCAGCGGGACGCCGATAGCCTTCAGCCCGATCTTGCGCTGCGGTTCGCTGACCTGGTGGGTGAACATTTTATTCACCGCGCCGTTTCGCCAGCCGGTTTCTTCCTGGAAAGCGCGCCATGCCTGGACGACGACTTTGGTGCCCTCGCTCAGCAGCAGGCTGGAATTCGTGCGCATCCACGTGCGTTGGGCGACACACAGTTGGTTGTGTTCGGTGTTGCTGTAGGCCGCGCCGCCGAGCAGTTGCTTGCCGGTCTTGGACTTCGACTTGTGGCGCAGAATCATCGCCACCGACGCCGCGCCGAGGGTCAACGAGGCCATGTTGTCGCGGATGGTTTCTTTGGACGGCGGGTGGGTGAGCATGTAGTCGATGGTTGCCAGTTGACCCTCTTTGGGGTCTTCAGCGGCGACTACGATGCCGGTATCAATCTGGCCCAGTTCGATCATATTGGCAATCGTCATCATCCCATTGAGGAAGCCCAGGCACGCATTGACGATGTCGAAGCTCATCGCCGCGTCGTCCAGTCCCACTTTATGGTGTACGATAGTCGCCGTCGCCGGTTCGATGTAGTCGCGGCAGACGGAAGCGTTGATCAAACACTGAATTTCGCGGCGGTCTATGCCGGCATTCGCAATCGCGCGCTCGGCAGCCATCGCCGCAGCGTCCGAGACCAGAATGCCGTCGTCCCACCAACGGCGCTCCTTGATGCCGGTGAGCCGTTGGAGATACCCAAACGGGATATGCAGCGCCTTGTAAACCGGCGCGATTTGTTCCTCCAGCCAGGCGCTGGTGACAATATGGGGAGGGATGACGTAACCCATCCCTTCGATACAGACGTTCTGATATAACATGTGACTCCTCTTTGGTACTGTACGGTGTATTCACAAACTCGTAGCATTGTACTACAAAAGTGAGAGAGGGGAATAAGATGACGAGTTTATGGCGAAATACACAGCGGCGACTCCCAGGAGTCGCCGCCGCAGTATATGTGTGATATGTATTACGCCTTCTCACAGCGTGGGTAGGATGTAAACGATTATGCTATTCCCATCTCGTGCAAATATGCGATGAACGCTTGTATGGAAGGCGTCAATACGGCTTCTTTGTGTAACGCTGTCAAACATGCGACATCGTCCAAGCGGCTTAAAGGCTGTACAATTTCCAGGGGGAGCGCACCAAAGCGCAATCCCAAGACCGTCAACACATCCTCACGCGCTTTGGTCGCTAAACCTTGTTGTAAGCCTTGTTGCAGCCCTTCTTGTTTACCTTGTTGTAAGCCTTGTTGTAAGCCTTGTTGTAAGCCTTGTTGTAAGCCTTGTTGTAAGCCTTGCTGCAAGCCTTCTTGTTTACCACGTTCTAGCCACTGTTGCGCTAATGTTCCCATGGTTTCACCTCCTGCCTCAAATGTCTCCGCAATGGTAGCGTGAATGACGTGCTCATCCAATCGCCCGCTGGCGGCAGCGACCAGGTACCGCAAGACCGCCTCAACATACGCTAACCCTGTTTGCTCGTTACTCAATGTCCGGAGAAGTTGAGCGATTTCCGGCAATCGTTCTGTCAATTCGTCCCGAAAGATGTATTTCAACATCAACAAGCCCACTTGTAACCATGCCGCGCCCTTCAGATCGCTGTCAGCGTATTGTGAAAGATCACATAGCCAATAGCGAAATTCCGGCATGTAGGGCTTGAGCGGCGCTGGCATAGGCAGCATTGCCTGGAAGTTGGGTGGACGATGCCAGGCAACGGTGCCGTGATACAATACTACTGGAAAAATCGGTGAAAACTGCAATCCTTGCCTTTGCGTGTAATCCCAAATTTTCACCATATACCGCAACACTTGCAATGCTGTGTACGGCTCTGGATAGCTTTTGTGTTCAAAGAGCACGTAGATATGCGCCTCGCCGCCGTCCTGCAATCGCACTTCGTACAGCAGATCCGAAAAATGCTCTTGAAGCTCCGGATCGACAAAGGAATCTTTGTATAGGGTGAGTGTGGTCAAGTCGAACAGAGCCGTAACGTCTGCCGGTAAATAGTAGCGAAGAAAGTCTTGCGCGACTTCGAGCTGTGAGAACGACTCCTTGAAAAACTTGTCATGCGGATTGGTCACAGCATCCAGCATAGCGATTGGTCCTTCCACTTCTGTTTTACTATAAGTATACCTTTAGTTTGTTATCAGGGCAAGAGGTGTTGAGCCTTTGTTTATCGTGACTTTGCCCGTCTTACAGAGCTCTTCCCACCGCATACCCTGCCTTCGTCGCCGCGAACACGTTGCCCGGCGCGAAGGCGTCGCCAATGTTGTGTAGTTCCGGCGCGGCGTGCAGGGCGACACAGGCTTCGTACAGGGCGTCGTCGGGTTGGAAGCCGGTCGCCAACACGACCAGATCCGCCGGCAAAAGAATGTCCTGAATTTCCTCCTGGATGGGCCGCGCCAGGGGGTTTTTGACGTTCTCCGGCAGCACGACTTGCCATGTCACGTAGGGATCAGGCACAGTAGATGAGACGTTGTGTAGCACGTTCACGTTGCCCGGCCCAATGCGCCGCACTTGCGCACAATTCATCAGCTTGACGCCCTTGCGCTCCAGGTAGTGGATGAGATAGCCCCGGTTGGCGGTGCAGGCATCCTGCATAAAATACGGCAGCATCTCCACCACCGTGACCTGCTTGCCCAGCTCGTAGGCCAGGAAGAACGCCGCCTCGCAGCCGACCTCCCCGCCGCCGATGACGACGACCTGTTCGGCGTCGGCGGCTTTGTCTGGATGATTGAACAGATCGACCGCGTGGATAACCTCCGGCAAGTTGATACCTTCGATGTGTGGTGTGATCGGCTTCCCACCGGTGCAGGTGACGATTGCGTCGAAGCCTTCCGCCTTGAGCGCCTCCGCCGTCACCGCGACGCCAAAGCGCGTGGTCAGTGCGTGGCGCTCAGCCGTTTGCGCGAGCGTCGTTTCCAGGTAAGCGACGTAGTTGGCGATGTCGAATTTGATGCGCGCCCTCGAACCGGGCCGCAGCATCCCGCCCGCGCGCGTGGCCTTGTCGAAGAGTGTGACCGTGTGCCCGCGCTGCGCGGCGGTGCAGGCGCAGACGATGCCCGCCGGTCCAGCGCCCACCACGGCGATCTTCTTCGGTGTGGTGGCGGGTGGGGGAATTTCGTCGTAGACGTCTTCCAGCCCCGTGCGCGGATTGACGCTACACTGCGGATGCCCGCCCTTGATGAACTCGTTGAGGCACGCTTCCTGGTCGCCGATGCAGGGGCGAATCTCCGCGACGCGCCCGGCGTAGACTTTGCGCGGCCAATCGGGATCGGCCAGCAGTGGACGCGCCAGCATGACCATGTCGCACAGACCCTCGCGCAGCGCGCGCTCCGCCAGGTCGGGATAGCCGAGCTTGCCCACGGCGACGATGGGGACGTCCAGCCCGGTGTTGGCCTTGATCTGGTGTTCGGCAAAGTGTTGCTTCACCACTTTTGCTACGGGCAGATAACAGCCCGGCGGCATTGGACCGGGCGGGTGGGGCAGCCACCAGTTCTCGTAGCAGCCCAGGTCCACATCGAATAGGTCCACACCTGCGGCGACCAAATGTCGCATATAGTCCAGTGTCATTTCCACCGTGCGCTCATTTTGAAAGTGTTTGAGCGGATGCACGGACGTCATCCGTGCACCGTAGGTGGCCTGCAACGCCAGCGACAGATCGATGCGGTACATGATCGGATAGTCCGGTCCGCAGCGCGCGCGCACTTCCCGCACGCTCTCGATGCCGAACGCTTGCCAGTCGGCGAACCGGCCCATTTGACGGCGATTGAAAGCCGGGTTGGTCATCTGTTCCAACAAATAGCCCTCGTGCCCGTGCAGATAGACGCCGTCAATGGTCAACGCCTTTGCGTCGGCGGCGGCCTGCCCGGTGGCGGCGATGAGGCGGCGGCACTCGCCGTCGGTCAGCGGGCGGCAAGGGATCGCCGGCATGTAAAAGCTCGGGTTCCACGAGGCGGAGACAGGCATCTTCAGCTTCTTGAGCAGACATTCCGGCGAACCGACGCGCCCCAATCCCGACGTGAGCTGG
>JAIOAS010000155.1 GCA_019873725.1 Chloroflexota bacterium
GCTCAAGTACCAGGCCATTTCCTGTCGGCTGTGGGGGAAATCGGCTTACTATCAGGTCTCCGCCGGATACGGCTTCCGCGACCAGTTGCAGGACAGTCAGATTTTCCTGGTAGGCGAACCGGAGTACGCCAGGAAGCAGTTGTTGCTCCACGCCGCGCAGCAGTTCATAGAAGGCGACGTGCTGCACTGGTGGTTCTCCATTCGCGGGGGCGGACCGCGCACCAATTGCTCGGACGATTTGCTGTGGCTGCCTTTCATTCTGGATGCTTACCTCAAGGAGACGGCGGATTACGCCATTCTGGATGAACCTGTTCCTTATCTGAACGGCCCGGCGGAGCCGTTGTACGAGCACTGTAAACGGGCTATCGAACGCGCCTTCTCGCGCTTTTCGCCGCGCGGCATCCCGCTGATGGGCGATCACGACTGGAACGACGGGCTGAACGCCGTCGGCACGCTGCTGAAGGGCGAGAGCTTCTGGGTGGCGGAGTTCCTGTACGTGATTTTAGCGAATTTCGTCCCCCTGGCCCGGCGGCGCGGTGACGAACGCTTCGCGGCGCGTTGTGAGGCCGTGCGCGAAAGCCTCAAACAGGCGACGAACCGCTTCGGGTGGGACGGCGACTGGTATTTGCAGGCGACGACGGATGCCGGTCTGCCGCTAGGTTCGCGCGAAAACGACGAGGGGCAGATTTTCCTCATGCCGAACATCTGGGCCGTCATCAGCGGCATCGCCGAGGGCGACCGCGCCCGGCAAGCGATGGACGCCGTGACGGCGCACCTGCTCAGGGATTACGGCACGCTGTTGAACTATCCCGCGTTCACGAAACCGCGCCCGGATGTGGGCTATGTCACCCGCTACGCGCCTGGGTTGCGCGAGAACGGCGGCGTGTACACGCACGCGGCGACCTGGTCCGTGTGGGCCTACACGCTGTTGGGCGACGCCGAACGCGCTTACGAAGCCTATCGCAAAATCTGCCCCCCTAACCGCAGCGCCGACATCGAGACTTACAAGGCCGAGCCTTACGTCACCCCCGGCAACGTGGATGGTCCGCAATCTGAGTACTATGGTCGCGGTGGATGGACATGGTACACGGGGTCGGCGCAGTGGCTGCACCGCATGGCGACGCACTGGATTTTGGGCATCCGCCCGCAGGAGGACGGTTTGCTGGTAGATCCGTCTATTCCGGCGGCCTGGGACGGTTATCGCGTGACGCGCCGCTTCCGCAATGCAGTGTACGAGATCACTGTGCAGAATCCGGCGCACGTCAACCGGGGCGTCAAAGCCGTGACGGTAGATGGACGGCCTTTGGAAGGCAATGTGATTCCCGTCTTCTCCGATGGTCAAAGGCATGTCGTTGAGGTTGTGATGGGGTAGTCGGGTAGTCATGTAGTCGCGTAGTCTGATGGTCTTTCGATAGGAGTGAAAACGTAACGCAAGCTGTTAGCTTGCGGGAGGGGCAAACTGACAGTTTGCCCTACAGATATGAAAGCGTAACGCAAGCTGTTAGCTTGCGGCAGGGGCAAACTAACAGTTTGCCCTACAGAAGTGAAAACGTAACGCAAGCTGTTAGCTTGCGGGAGGGGCAAACTAACAGTTTGCCCTACAGATGTGAAAGCGTAACGCAAGCTGTTAGCTTGCGGGAGGGGCAAACTAACAGTTTGCCCTACAGAAGTGAAAACGTAACGCAAGCTGTTAGCTTGCGGGAGGGGCAAACTGACAGTTTGCCCTACAGGTGTGAAAGCGTAACGCAAGCTGTTAGCTTGCGGCAAGGGCAAACTAACAGTTTGCCCTACAGATGTGGTCTTTGGAGGAGGTGAAGCACGAAAAATACGCAGCGAAAAAAACGGCAAGTCAATTCTCTGGTGTTTCATTAACCTATCAAGAACTCTGTGGAGGAGAAGAGTATGAAGATTTACGCTAAATTTACCGCTTTGTTTGTTTTGATGATGCTGGTGGTCTCGCTAAGTGGCTGCGGGCCGAAGGCGACGCCGGCACCGGCCACGACAGAACCGGCTAAAACTGTTGAAGCCCCGGCCGCCACGCCGAAACCGGCTGAACCCACCAAAGCTCCAACCGCTATGCCTGAACCGACCGAGGAGGTCAAGCAGCCCGTCACGCTGCGCTATGCGAACTGGAATCTGGGTACCGAAGAGGAAAACAACATTCAGCGGCAATTGATCAAAGCCTACACCGACCTCAACCCGCACGTGACGATCGAGTTCGTGGATATGTCGGGCGAGGGCGGTTGGGATGCGCTGTTGAATGCCTACGCCGCCAAGGGCGAGCTGCCCGACGTTTTTATGGCGAACAATGTGCCGTTGTACGTCAAAAACGGCTGGCTGGCCGACCTGACCGCGCTGACAAAGGATGATCCCGATTGGAAAGATATTCCCAAAGCGCTTAAGGATGGCGTGACCTATAGCGGCAAGGTGATGGGACTGCCGGCGGCGCAGTTCATCATGGGCTATTTTGTCAACAAGGACTTGTATGAGGCCGCCAACCTGGATGCGCCGGAGTACGGCGCCAGCCTGGAGGAGTTCAACGCCGCGGTGACGGGCCTGAACAATCCTGCCAAGGGCATCCTGGGGCTGGATGAGCAGGAGTTTGTCCTGGGCTGGTATCCGCATACGGTGGACAACAAGCTGGGCTGGTTTAGCTTCGATGGCACGAAGATGAACTACAATTCGGCGGCCTTCAAGGAGGCGATTGCCAAGTTCATCGAGGTGAAGCCTTATACCTGGCAGGGCCTCACGGATGACCAGAAGGCCAACTTCAAGTCTACCGGTCCCTGGGAGCTGTTCCTCAATCAGGAAGTTGGGATGCGCTGGGAAGGCGGCTGGTCTATCCCAAGTTTTGTCCAAAACGCCACGTTCGACTGGGACTTTCTCGGCTTCCCCGGTGGCAATCAGGCGCTGGTGATGGACATTATGGTGGTAGCCAAGACCACCGGCAATCTCCAGGAAGCGTACAACTTCGCCAAGTGGATGACCTTCTCCAAGGCGGCCTATGCCAAGGAAGCGGAACTGGCGAAGGCGGCGGGGACGGCGCCCAAGATGCCGGTCTCGGTGGATGAGGCTTCGCTGGCGCTGTACCGGCAAGTTGTGGACAAACCGGGTATCAACGCGGCGTTGCAGAACCTGGATAACAGCCTCGTCGAATCCCTGGCGAAGATCGTCCCCGGCTACATCCAGGCGCGCTGGGAAGGCAAACCCGGCATTGACATCGGCGACGACAAGGACGTGAATATGTGGTTTATGTTCAACTTTGCCAGCGACGGGCGCTACAAGTATGAAGACTACGCCGCCAAGCTGGAAGAGTTCGCCAACAAGCTGCTCGCCGACGCGCGCGCCGAAGTCGAGGCGGGGCTGAAGTAAACCACGGATTGAGGTAACGTTACGATAAGCGAAGATCGCCATACATTCGCACGGTTCCCAAGTGTCGCTTGTATGGCGATCTTTTTACTAAACCGCTAATCTCGCTAATCTACGCGAATGTTGAAAATCAGGTAGCAACAAGACGATCGTGTAATCAAGCGTCGAAGCATTGTACTCGGATTTCACGGATTCTATGGATTTACGGATTTTATGACGATGAAACGCGCATCGGGGAAGTTTATTCGTAGATTTTACGCGGCGCTGGTGATCCTGGCGCTGATGCCGCTTGCCGGGCCGGCTTTGACGGGTGGGGGGTATCCGATGCCGAATGGAATGGCTGCGGCGCAGGCCACGGTGGGCGGCGGCATCGAAATCCGCGCCGACGCCTTCGGCCTGCCGCTCGCCGGCGATCCGGTTGCCGGGGCGTATGGCAAGCCCTGCGTGAAGCTACAAGCCGGGGCGCGTGTGCAGTTCGAGGCAACGGTCGAGCAGGCCGGGCTGTATACTGTGGCTTTCGACGTGGTCGTACCGGCAGACGTGACAATCACCCCGCCCGAAGGGGCGCTGCTGGTGGATGGCGCGCTGCCGTTCCCCGACGCCGGCGCGATCAGCTTCCCGCTCTTCTACGAGAACGCCGCAGATGCTTTCTCGCTCGACCGCTACGGGAACGAAATGCTGATGCCGCAGCGGCGCCTGGAACGCTGGTCGCGGGTGGCTTTGCGCGATGCGGCGTTCAGTCAACCTTACCCGCTACAGCTCGATCTGGCGGCGGGACGCCGTACCTTTGAGTTCACCCTGAACAGCGGGGCACTGTTGCTGGGCAGCGTCTATCTGGAGCCGTTTGCCCCTTACGTGACCTATGAACAGTACCGGGCGGAGTATCCGGCGGCGGATACTTCCGGGGTCTTGATCGAACTGGAAGCCGAATTCCCCGCCTTCAAAAACGACACGGCGGTGCGCCCGGTGAGCAGTCGCAGCCTGGACGTGACGCCTTACGACACGTATCGCCTGTTGCTCAACACGCTCGGCGGCGAAAGTTGGGAGCGCAGCGGCAGCGCGGTGTACTACCAGTTCGACGTCCCACAGGATGGGATGTACGTCATCACCCTGCGCGCCTTGCAGGATTACAAGAACAATTTCACAGTTTTCCGGCGCATCACGGTGAACGGCGACGTGCCGTTCGCGGAGCTGAACGAAGCGCCATTCCGCTACAGCACGCGCTGGGCCAATCTGCCTCTGGGCGGCGACGCGCCCTATCGGATTTATCTCCGGCGCGGCGTCAACGTGCTCGGCATCGAGACCACCGTTTCGCCCTATGAGCCGTCCATTGCGCGCATCAGGGCGGCGCTGCGGGACATTATGGACTTATCCCTCGAAATCAAGAAGCTGACCGGCAACCAGTTCGACATCTACAAGGAATGGGAGATTGCCGATTACATCCCCGACATCGTGGAGCGCCTGACGGCGATGGCGGACGCGCTGCGGGTCGATAAGCAGATGTTGCTGGCGGTCAATCAGAGCGCCGGTTCGCAGGAAGTGCTGGCCTACCAGATGGCGATTGATAACCTGGACGCGCTGGCGCGTGACCCGAACAAGATTCCGACGCGGATGAATCGCCTTTCCGAAGGCTCCGGCTCGGCGACGCAACTGTTGGGCAGCATCCTGCCCTCGCTGCAAAGCCAACCGCTGGCGCTGGACAAGATTTACATCCACTCGCCGGATGTGACCCCGCCCGACGTTCACGTTCCGGCGACGAGGGCGTTGAGCGAAGGTCTCAAGCGTTTCGCGCGCTCCTTCAGACGCGATCCCTACCAGGAAATCGGGGCCAATCCCGACGAAATCGAAGTGTGGGTCAACCGCCCGCGGCAATATGTGGACTTGTTGCAGGCGCTGACGGACGAGCGATTCACCTCGGCGACGGGGATCAAGGTCAAGTTCTCGATCATGCCCAACGAGTCCAAGCTGGCGCTGGCCTGCGCGGCGGGGATTCAACCCGATGTGGCGTTGGGCGTGAGCACCAACATTCCCTACGAACTGGCAATCCGCAACGCGCTGATGAATTTGCGCAGCTTCGACGATTTCGACCGGTTTATCAGGATTTACACGCCCGGCTCGCTGTTGCACTACATCATTGACGACGCCGTCTACGCTATCCCGGAGACGCAAGATTTTTGGGTCACGTTTTACCGCAAGGACATCATGGCGTCGCTGGGACTGCCAATCCCGCGTACCTGGAACGAGGTGTTGGAAATCCTGCCCGAATTGCAGCGGTACGGGCTGAACTTCAACACCCCCCTTTCCAGCGGCAGTGGCTTGAAGGGCTACCTGATCACCGCGCCGTACATCTTCAACCAGGGGGCGTCGCTGTATAACGCGGACGGCCTTTCGGGGCTGAGTAGCGAGGCGGCGATTCAGGGCATCCGGTTTATGGCGGAGAGCTTCACCGTTTACGGGATGCCGCTGACGACGGCCAACTTCTACGACAGTTTCCGCTACGGCAATTTGCCGATTGGGGTGTCGAACTTCGAGACTTATCTCAAGCTGCTCACCGCCGCGCCGGAAGTCGAAGGACTGTGGGACATTGACCTCTATCCGGCGACGGTCGCGCCCGATGGAAAGCAGTACCGCTACGCGACCGGCTCGGCGCAGGCGGCGCTCATGTTCGCCAACACCGACCGGCCTGAGGAAGCCTGGACGTTTATGAAGTGGTGGATGTCCACCGATACGCAGGTCGCGTTTCAGGAGCAGCTCATTATGAACTACGGCCTCGAATATCTGTGGAACTCGGCCAACGTGGAAGCCTTCAGGAACTCGCCCATTCCGCAGCGCCACAAGGACGTGATTCTGGAGCAATGGGAATGGTTGCAGGAACCGATCAAATTGCCTGGCAGTTATATGCAGGAGCGCGAACTGAGCAACGTTTGGAACCGCATCGTGTTCGACGGCGTGAATCCACGGGTGGCGATTGACGCCTCGATTACAATCATCAACCGCGAAATCCTGCGCAAAATGGAAGAGTTCGGCTACATCGTGGATGGCGTCCGTGTGCGCGACGTTACCATTCCGAGCATCGAGATGGTGAAGGGGTGGATGGCCGATGACGACTAAACTCAGCGCCGCCTGGCGAAACTGGTGCACCAAAGAGGCGAGCGCCTACGCTTTCCTGTCGGCTTACGCGCTGTTGTTCATCATCTTTATCGCCGTGCCGGTGCTGGTGGCGTTTTTGCTGTCCTTCACCTTCTTCGATTCGATTCAAACGCCGCGCTTCAACGGCCTGCGGAACTACATCGTGCTGATCACGCAAGACGACATTTTTATGAAGTACGTCCTGCCCAACACGATCAAGTTCGCGGTGCTGGTGGGGCCGGGCGGCTACGCGCTGGCGTTCTTGCTGGCCTGGATGCTGGCGCAGCTTCCCAAAACGCCGCGCACGATTTTCGCGCTCATTCTGTACTCGCCTTCGATGACCGGCGGCGTCGCTATGGCGGTGGTGTGGCAGACGCTCTTCAGCGGCGACCCCAACGGCTATCTGAACAGCCTGCTGCTGAACCTGAACCTCGTCCAGGCCCCGATTCAGTGGTTGCAGTCGCCGCAGTATTTGATGACGATTATGATTGTGGTGACGCTGTGGGGCAGCATGGGCGTGGGGTTCCTGGCGATGCTGGCTGGGCTGCTGGAAATCAACCCGGAATTGTACGAAGCGGGCAGCATTGACGGCATCAGCAATCGCTGGCAGGAGATTTTCTACATCACGATTCCTTCGATGAAGCCGCAGATGCTCTTCGGGGCGGTGATGGCGATTGTGTCCACGTTCCAGGCCGGGACGATCGGCGTGGTGTTGTCGGGCAGCAATCCCACGCCGCAGTACGCCGGGCAGTTGATCGTCAATCACATTGAAGACTTTGGGTTCCTGCGTTACGAGATGGGTTACGCGGCGGCGGGATCGGTCGTCCTGCTGCTGATGGTGTTGTTCTTCACCCGCTTGTCGAACCGGTTGTTCCGGGAGGAGGCTTCATCATGAGGCAAGGGGCAGGAGGCAAGGGGCAAGGGGCAAGGGGCAGGAGTCGGTTCGGGCTGCGCAACAGTGGCATGAACCCACAGGGCTTTCATCCTAGCCAGCTCAAGTTCTATGCGATTTTGACGCCGCTGGCGGCGTTTATGCTGCTGCCCATGGTCTTCATCTTCTCGCACGCCTTCAAGCCGCCGGATGAGCTGTTCGCCTATCCGCCGCGCTTTTTCGTGGTGAATCCGACGCTGAAGAACTTCACCGACCTGTTCGCGCGGCTTTCGACCTCCAACGTGCCGGTGAGCCGTTACCTGTTCAACAGCGTCCTGATCACGCTGGTCACGGTGGCGGCTTCGATTGTGGTCTCTTCGACGGCGGCCTACGCGCTGTCCAAGAAACGCTTCGGCCTGAAACAGACGTTGTTCGCTATCAACACCCTGGCGTTGATGTTCGTCCCTATCGCCGTCACCATTCCGCGCTTTCTGATCATTCAGCGCTTGGGCCTGCTGGATACGTTTCTGGTGCACATCCTGCCCGCGCTGGCGATGCCGGTGGGTCTGTTCCTCATCAAGCAATTCATTGACGGCATCCCCAACGAGGTGATCGAGGCCGCGCAGATTGACGGCGCTTCGGATTTGGGCATCTACTGGAACATCATCCTGCCGATGATCCGCCCGGCGATTGCCACGATTGCGATTCTGACGTTCCAGGCGGCCTGGAACAACGTGGACACGTCCGCTATGTACATCAACAACGAAAGCCTCAAGACGTTCGCCTTCTACCTTTCGACGCTCACCTCGAGCGCCACGGGCGCGAACGTCGTCGCCGGGCAGGGCATAGCGGCAGCGGCGTCGTTGATTGTGTTTCTGCCCAATCTCATCATCTTCATTTTCTTGCAAAGCCAGGTGATGAGCACGATGTCACATTCGGGTCTCAAGCAATGAAAAAGTTCGCCTTGCTCTCGGTGGTGGTGTTGACAGTCCTGCTGACGGCGCAGGTGCGGGCCGACGCGCCCTATACGACCTGGACGCCGGGACCGGGCCGCCGTCTCTACATGACGCAGGACGCCTACACGCCCCTCACCGAAGTTGACCTGCCGATCTCCGGGGCGGAGGACCTTTTTGTGACCGCCGACGGCGCGCTGTACATCGCCGACGCCGGCAACAAGCGCGTGGTGAAGCTGGAGAATTTGGCAGTCGTGGCCGAATACGGCGGAGATGTGCTGGCGAAGCCAACCGGCGTCTTCGTGGATGACCGGGGCACCGTCTACGTGGCCGATGCCACGCACAACGCCGTGTTCATCTTCGACAAGGATGGGCAGCTTGTGCAGCAGTTTGGCCGTCCCACCGAGCCGCTCTTCGGCAAGCGCCGCGAATTCCTGCCGCGCAAGCTCGCGGTGGACGTGCGCCGCAACATCTACGTCGTCAGCGAGGGGCTGGTGGACGGTCTGGCGCTGCTGAACCCCGACGGGCATTTCATCGGCTACTTCGGGGCCAATACGGCGAGCATGTCGCTGAAGATGATTTTGCAACGGCTATTCCTCACGGCAGAGCAACTGGATCAGCTCATCAAGAACGAAGCGGCGTCGCCCTCCAATCTGGCGATTGACCGTCAATCCATGCTCTATACCGTGACGGCGGGCACGCTGCCGCGCCGCAGCATCCGCAAATTTACGATTGCGGGTCGCAATATTTTCCCCGACACCGAAGGCTCCTCGTCGTTCCGCGATATTCACGTCGGCGACGACGGCCTGCTCGTCGCCGTGGACGGGGACGGCAAGGTCTTCGAGTATGACCAGCACGGAACGCTGCTCTTCGTATTCAACGCCAAAGACGCCGGCGAGCAACGTCTGGGGACGCTGCGCAACCCGACCGGCATCGCGCGCTATGGCGACTGCATCTACGTGCTCGACAAGGACAAGAACGCGCTCGTCGTGTACCGCACGACCGCCTTCGCCGACGTCGTGCATCGCGGCGTGCGGCTATACATGGAAGGGTTCTACAGCGAGGCCAAACCCTACTTCGAGGAGACGCTGAACTACAACGGCTCCTTCATCATGGCTTACCAGGGTCTGGCCGACGCCTACTTCAAGGAACAGAACTACCCCGCCGCCCTGCAAGCCTACCGTTACGCGGAGGATCGCAACGGCTACTCGCAGGCTTTTTGGGAACTGCGCAACGTCGTGTTGCAGCGCACGTTGGGGCCGTTCATCATCGGGCTGATCGTGCTCTCGGTCGTGCAGAAGGGCGTCGCGTGGGGTGACCGGCGTTATGGTTGGTTTGCCCCCTGGCGCGCCCGCGTGCGGGGCTTGCAGCGCTACAAGCTGGTGGATGACCTGGTCTTCATGTTCCGCTTCATCAAAAAACCGGCGGACAGCTTCTACTACATCAAGCGCAACCTGCGCGGCAGCCTGGCCTTCGCGCTGTTGGTTTACCTGTGGGTGATCGCGGTGCGGGTGCTGACGCTGTACGTCACCGCTTTCCCGTTCAGCCCTTACGCCTATCTGTCGGACATCCGGGTGGAGAACGAGATTGTCACGGTTGTCGTTCTGTTGTTCCTGTGGAACACGGCTAACTACCTGGTTTCGACGATCAGCGACGGTGAAGGCCGCGTCCGCGACGTGGTCATGGGGACGGCCTACAGCCTGTTCCCCTACGCGCTGTTTGCCCTGCCCATTGCGTTGCTCTCCAACGTGCTCACCCTGAACGAGATTTTCGTGTTTTCTTTCTCACAAGACCTGATGTGGGCCTGGACGGCGTTGATGTTCTTCATCATGGTGAAGGAAGTGCATAACTATTCGTTCGCGGAGACCGTGCGGACGATTCTGCTGACGTTCTTCACCATGGCGATGATCGCGCTGACGGTCTACATCCTCTACATCCTGTTCGGGCAGGTGTTCGACTTCGTCCTGGCAATCGTCCAGGAGTTAGGATTGCGGGGTTGAGATGAAACGGATCGTGCAAAGCTTGCTTGTGTGCGCCTGGTTGTTCGGCTGGATCGCGGGGCCGCTCCCGATCCAGGCCGATGTCGCGCGGTTTCGGGCGCGGTCAGAGACCGGCCCGAGCATTGACCGGCCCGCCGGCATCCCCGATACTTACGAGCTGGCGGCGGAAAATGCGACCTTCCAGCTTTACTTCGACCGGAGCACGCTCGCCTTCAAAGTGGTGGACAAACGCAGCGGCTACGTCTGGCATTCCAATCTGGACGAGACCGAGCCGGGCGACAAGCTGAACAAGACCTGGACGGCCTTTGCGCGCAGCGGCATCAGCCTGGACTACCTGGACGAGAAAGCGACGCCGCGCCGCGTCTCGATCACGACCGCCGCCCCGGAGATGACGGTAGCGACGATTGACCAGGGCTTTGCGGCGCAGGTCACGTTTGCCGACATCGGCATCTCTGTGGGGATCACCGTCACCCTGGAAAGTGCGGGCGTGCGGGTGGCGATCCCTTCTGCTTCTATCGCCGAGGCCGGTAATGTCCGGTTGCACATGATTTACGTCTACCCCTTCTTCGGGGCGACCAGGAACGATGCAGTTCCCGGCTACATGCTCATCCCTGACGGGTGCGGCAGTCTCATCCGCTTTGCCGCGCAGACCAAAGCCCAGACGATGTTCTACGGGCGCTACTACGGCGCCGACCTGGGCATGACCGGGGCGTTGCCCTTCGACCCGCAGGTTAGAGCGGCGTATCACCTCTCCTTGCCGGTGATCGGCATGGTGCACGGCGAAAAGCAGTCTGCCGCGAGCGGAGTCGAACGGCACGCCTACCTCGCCATTGTGGAAAAGGGCGCGGCTTACGGTGAGCTTCAGGCGCATCCGGCGGGCATCATCACCAACTTCAACTTTATCTACAACGCCTTCATCTACAACGAGAGCTACTTCCAGCCGACCAACCGCGCCGGGGCGGGCGTGACGATGATCCAGCCGCACACCAACACGTTCGACGTGGTCATCCACTACCGCTTCCTCACCGGCGACGACAGCGACTACGTGGGTATGGCGCGCAGCTATCAGCAATACCTGCTGGAGCAGGGCGTGCTGCGGCCCGAAAAGGACACCGGCAGCGACATCGGCATCCGCCTGGAATTCCTGGGGGCGGAAAAGGAGAAGGTGCTGTTCTGGCAGCGCGCCATTCCCATGACGACGATCGCGCAGATGCAGGCCATTCTGGCCGACCTGGCGTTGCCGAACCCGGAGGTGGTGATCTACGGCTGGCAGCCGCTCGGCGCGGCGACCATGCCGCCGACAAAGCTGCGGGTGGAGCGCGCCCTGGGCAGCCTGCGCGACGTGCGCGCGCTGGCGGATGACATCACCGCGCAGGGTGGGCGGCTCTCGCTGTACCTCGATCCGCAGGCGGCGCTCCAAAATGAAAGCGGCTACTCCCGCCGTTACGATTTGGCGATGTCCATTATGCGCTCCGCACTGCAAGGCGCGAGCCGCAACAAACGCACCTTCTACTTCAACCTGGAAGCGCTGGCCCGCCGTTACGCTGCCCTCAGCGCCCAGGTGACGGAAGAACTGGGCGCGGGTCTGGCCGTAGACGGTCTCGGCTTTATGTTGTACAGCGATTTTCGGGACGGGCACTTCGCCAACCGCGAGGATGCCATGCGCGCCTACCAACAGTTGTTGGCAGAGGACGGCGCGGCGGCCTTCTACTGGCCCAACGATTACCTGTGGGCTTACGCCGCGGCCTATTACGACGTCCCAATTGCGGATAGCGGCTACATCTACACGAGCGAGACTGTGCCCTTTGTGCAGACGGTGCTGGCCGGTTACATCCCGCTGTACGGCCCGGCGCTGAACTTCTCCTCCAACGTGCAGGACGATCTGCTGCGTCACGCCGACTTCGGCGTCTATCCCTCGTTCTTCCTTACCCACGAGGGGACGACCGGCATCCTCAACACCAGTTCGCGCTGGATTTACACCTCCTCGTATCAGCAGTGGGGTGACGAGGTGAAGCGAGCCTACACGTGGTTGAATCGCCTGCTGGGACCGGTGCGCGGGCAGCCCATCGTGGCGCGCGACACGCTCACCGAGGGCGTGACGGCGACGCGCTACGCCAACGGCAAGCAGATCATCGTCAACTACACGGACCAACCGGTGCGTATCCAGGGCGTGGACATCCCGGCCAAAGACGCCGTGCTGCTTGACAGCGCCGTATCGAGGTTTTTGTCAACGGATTCAACGGATTTTAACGGATATTTTCCG
>JAIOAS010000156.1 GCA_019873725.1 Chloroflexota bacterium
ACATCGACACCTTGTACCAGATAGCGGGCGACATGCATGTCATAATCCTCGACGAAGGCGATGCGTCCACCGAACTCCGGGTTGCGCGCGATGTTGTAGATTTGTTGCAGCAGTAGCTTGCCGGGATCGTCGGCCGGATGGGCCTTGCCCGCAAAGACAATTTGCACGGGACGGTAGCGGTCATGGACAAGCGCCTTCAGCCGTTCCAGGTCGCGGAAGATGAGGTTAGCGCGCTTGTACGTGGCAAAGCGCCGGGCGAACCCGATCACCAGCGCGTCTGGATCGAGGAAAATGCCGGAACTGAGCAATTGATCGGGAGGCGTGGCCTGGTTCATACGCGCTTCTCTCGCGCGCTCCCGCATCGCCGCAAACATCTTGCGCTTCAGGAACAGGTGAGCATCCCAGAGCCGTTCATCCGGGATTTCTTCGACGCACGCCCATAAAAGCGGGTTATCCTGGCGCGCTAACCAGTCCGGGCTGAGATAGCGGCGATAGAGGTTGTGCATAGCTTCGCCCGTCCACGAGGCCAGGTGAATGCCGTTGGTCACGTGACCGATGGGGACTTCATCGACCGGTTTCTCCGGCCAGAGGCTGTGCCACATCTTGCGTGAAACTTCTCCATGCAAGGCACTGACGGCGTTGGCACGCCCGGACATCGTCAAGGCCAGTTTTGTCATATTGAACGCTTCCTCGTTGTTCATCTTGTGGCTGCCCAGCCGCAGGAATTCTTCCCGATTCAGGTTGAGTTGCGGCCAGAACTGATGGAAGTATTTGTCGACCAGGTTGAAATCGAAGGTGTCGTGACCGGCCGGCACCGGCGTGTGGGTGGTAAAGATTGTGCCGGCACGCACGCGCTTACACGCTTCCTCAAAGGACATGCCCTGGGCGATAAATTCGCGGGCGCGTTCCAGCACCATAAACGCCGAATGGCCCTCGTTGATGTGCCACACCACCGGGTTGATGCCCATCCGGCGCAGAATCTGCACGCCGCCGATCCCGAGGATGATCTCCTGTTGGATGCGCATCTCGCGGTCACCGCCGTACAGGCGCGCCGTCAGTTGGCGATCCCAGGGCGCGTTTTTCTCAACGTCGGCGTCCATCAGATAGAGGCGGGCACGTCCCACCAGCACTTCCCAGATTTGCAGATAGACGTCGCGGTCCCCCACCTTCACCGCAATAAGTTGGTTGTCGCCGTTGCCGTTCATGGCCGGGCGCATCGCGGCTTCCTGGGTGTTGAGGGGTGGGTAAATCGCCTCCTGCCAGCCGCTGTGATCCAACCGCTGGCGGAAATAGCCTTGCTCGTAGAGGAAGCCCACCGCCACGAAGGGCAACCCCATGTCGCTGGCCTCCTTTGTGTGATCGCCGGAAAGCACGCCGAGGCCGCCGGAATAGATGGGGAGTGAGATGTGCAGGCCGAATTCCGCCGACATGTAGGCGACGGGATTCTTGCTGTACCACTGCATACTGCCGTGGGTGTCTCTGTCCATTTCCATCATCACAGCGTCGAAATCGCGCAGGAAGATGGGGTCCTTGGCTAAAGCGTCAAGGTTTTCCTGCGGAATTTCCTGCAGAATGCGTACCGGATTGTGACGGGTGGTCGTCCAGAGGGTACGGTCCAGTTGCTTGAAAAGGTCGCGTGACGCGCGATGCCACGCCCACCACAGATTGTAAGCAAGTTCCTCAAGCCGCGCCAGACGCGGCGGTAATTTTTCCTTTAGACTCGATGGTTCAACTTTGTTCATAGCCACTCTCTATTCCTCAAATTCACACTATCAGAAATGTTGAAAAGGTCATTCAATCCCCTTCGGGCGATGGATTATCAAGGGCGCGGAAAACCGCGCCCTTGATATGCTCAAGATGTTTTTATGGTCTGATCCACAAAACCAGCACAAACATAATCATCGCCACAATACCAAATTCCCATAGCACCCGCCGGCTCATCCGCCCGAGCAGATATTGGTAGCTCAACCCGCTGAGGAGGTACAAGGCCAACGTCAGCATTGTGGCGGCGGTCCATGTAGAGACCGGCCAGTATCCCAAAACCCAGGCCAGCTCGCTGACCAACAAGGCGATGATCCCGCTGAAGAGCAGAACTTTTGTCCACCTGACCCCGCTGGCGCTCAATAGATCGCAGGCCAGCAAGCCCATCAAGGCGAGCATGGCCGGGCCGGTGATCAATGCGCGTTCCTGTGCCCGCAGAATGATGCTGGCGAGCGCGAATCCGAGCAGGTAATCGGCGATATTGAGCAGCGTGCGCGCGCTCGTATAGCCGGGGCTTTCCGGCGAGAAGGCGCGATAACTCAGATGCATCAGCAACCCAATGATCACACCGCCGATCAACAGCGTGACCAGCCAGACCGGCCACGAAGCCGCACGGATCAACAGCAATGAGGCCAGTAGCGTCCCCAGGGTGGGGGTGATGAGCGAGAAGATGAGCAGCCGTTCCTGGCTTTCGTGCAGTGGATGGCTCTGAATCAACGAGAAGGTGCCGGTGGCAACCAGGCCGACCATCAGCAGCGTCAACAACCAGTCCCCGCCAAAGGTGACCTGCAACGGCGATCCCAGGATACGCCGCACGCCCCAGGCCAGGGTGGGTAGCTCTACGAAGCGAAACAGCGTGGCGCTTGCTAGCGTCGCTGCCAGGATCACGCTGAGCCGCTCGCGCTCCGGGTTTTGACTTTCTCCTCTTGTCATAACCATGGCGCTATTCTAACGCGCGGAAGGCATTTGTCAACTTATCGTCAGGATTACTTTCACCGGGGGACGCCCTCTGGCACTGTCGAGGGCGTCCCATCGGGAGGCCACGGGGGACATTTACTTCAGGTCGCGGGTGAGAATATCGAGGAATTCGTGATTGGTGCGCGTCCGGCGCATCTGTTGCAGCAGCGCCTCGGTCGCCGCGGTGATGTCGTAACCGGGCGTGGTGGGCGTGCCGGCCATCATCTGCGACAGCATGCGGCGCAGCAACCACACTTTGCGCAGTGTCTCCTTGTCCAACAGCAATTCCTCGCGCCGCGTCCCGGAGCGCAAAATGTCGAAGGCCGGGAAGATGCGCCGTTCTTGCAGCTTGCGGTTCAGGTGCAGTTCCATATTGCCCGTGCCTTTGAACTCTTCGTAGATCATGTCGTCCATGCGGCTGCCCGTATCGATCAGGCACGTGGCGAGGATGGTCAGGCTGCCGCCCTCTTCGATGTTGCGCGCCGCGCCGAAGAATTTCTTGGGCGGATACAGCGCCGCCGGATCGAGACCGCCGGAGAGCGTGCGCCCGCTGGGTTGCACCACCAGGTTGTAGGCGCGCGTCAGGCGGGTCAGGCTGTCCATAAGGATGACGACGTCGCGCCCGATTTCCACCAGGCGTTTGGCGCGGTTCAGCGCCATCTCCGCCACCTGGGTCTGGTGTCCCACTTCTTCGTCAAAGGTGGAGCTGCTTACCTCAGCCTCCACCGAGCGGTCCATGTCGGTGACTTCTTCAGGACGCTCCCCGATGAGGACAACCATCAGGTGAACATCGGGGTGGTTTTGGGAGATCGCGTTGGCAATCTTTTGCAGGACGGTGGTCTTACCGGCTTTGGGTGGGGAGACGATGAGGCCACGCTGCCCCAGGCCAATCGGCGCGACCAGGTCCAATAACCGTTCCGTCAGATTGTGCGGGTCGTTGGTCAGCAGGATTTTTTTCTCTGGGAAGATGGGGGTCAGGCGCTCGAAGCGCGGGCGGCGTTTGGCCGATTCCGGATCCATGCCGTTGACCGCCTCCACCCGCAGCAGGCTGCGATATTTTTCCGTCTCCTTGGGCGGACGAACCTGACCGATGACCATGTCACCGGTGCGCAAGCCGAAACGGCGGATCTGGCTCTGAGAGACGTACACGTCCTGCGGGCCGGGCACGTAGTTCGCAGAGCGCAAGAAGCCGATGCCTTCATTTGTAATTTCCAGAATGCCACCGCCAAAGCTGAACCCTTCACGTTCGGCCTTGGCTTTGAGCAAAAGAAGGATCAAGTCTTCTTTCTTCCGCCCGCTGTAGCCAGAAACCTTGTAGGTACGGGCCAAATCTCGCAGTTCCGGCAGCCGCATAGCCTCCAGCGCATTCATGTCCATTTGGCGCAAGATGTCGGATTGATCTTCAATTTCGAGGATGGCGGCACTGACGGGTTCGACCAATTCTTCCTCAGCGCCTTCGATGGAGATAGCGCCTTCTTCTATAAGAGGAACGCGGACGATCTCCTCTTCATCAGGATAGTACTCCTCCATCGTATCAAATTGCTCGCCGGCGGCTTGCGCTGGAGCTAACGGCACCCGTTCGACGGCTTCTGTTACACTCCCCGTGTCCATGACGTCCTCGTGTGCGATGTCCTCGTGTACGACGTCCTCATGTGCGACGTCCTCGTGCAGGAAATCAGCGTCTGCGATGGGTGTATCTGCCATTGCCTTTTGCGCAATTCCCTCGTCTGCAGGGGGAGTTTCTTGTTCGGACCACTCCGTAGCGTCGGCGTATACAGCAGAGTGATTTTCGGGTTGTAATTCTTCTTCTGGATCCATGGAATCCTCCTTACAAGGTCCTATGCTGGTTTAAGCGTGTCGGTTTTAAGCCCATAATGTGGCTATAGCCCAGGTTACAAAGCCTACCCAGAGCAGGCTATCGATACGGTCAAAGACACCGCCGTGTCCAGGGATGAGCGTTCCGGTATCTTTGACCCCTACTTCACGTTTGATCACCGAGACAAAGAAGTCCCCGCCCGTAGTCAGCGTCGAGATGATTGCGCCGAGCACCAGGCCCTTGAGCGGCGTCAGGCTGAGCGCGCCGGACGCAACGGTGGGCCACAGCCAGCCGAGCAGCAGTCCGGTCAGCATGCCGCTGATGACCTCCCCGGTATACCCTTCCCAGCTCTTCCCCGGGCTGATGGTGGGCGACATTTTGTGGCGTCCCCACTTTCGCCCGACGAAGTAGGCCATCGATTCACTGATCCATACGATGGGCAGCGCGGTGAGTGTCCACCACAGCCCATCGGGGAGCGCGCGCATACGCCACAGATAGGCACCACCGATGCCCAGATACATCCCGCCCGCGAGGGTGAGCGCCCATTCCGCCGTTGGAGCGGCAACCGTGGGGTGGCGATGCCGGCGATAGAGAATCCACCCGGCTGTCAACAGCGTTAGCCCGGTCAACCCCGGCCCGAGCCACATGCCATCGCCCCACAGCGCATCGGCGATCCACAAGAGAATAAACGCGAAGATGCACGGCAAGGCGAGGGTGTACGCTTTGCGCTTGAGCATCTGGGTGTATTCGACGGCAGCCAGCAACGTCAGAACACTGACTAAAAGGGCGTAGGGCCATTGCCCGATAAAGATGATGACGATGACGATCGGTAATAGTATGGCGACGCTGATGACTCTGGTTTTCATAAGAAATTTGATCTATCCGTATTTTAACCCTGGCGTGTTAGATTTGGGCATCTACATAACGATGTGGTCAGATATCTAAGGAGGATGAGAGGTTCCCCCAGGTCCAGAAGGCGTCCTCCCTCTGCGGAGGACGCCCACCCTTAACGGAGGGCGCGCGCTGTACTTTTTCTCAGGTGTTCAGCCCGCCGTAGCGTCGGTCTCGCTGGCTGAATGTTTGCAGCGCCTTGTAAAGCTCATCCTTGTCAAAGTCCGGCCAGTAGACGGGTGTGCTGTAATATTCGGCATAAGCGCCTTGCCAGAGCAGGAAATTGCTCATCCGCATCTCCCCACTGGTGCGGATTACCAAATCGACATCCGGCAGGCCTGCCGTATACAGGTGTGCGTCAATCAACGCTTCCGTAATGGCTTCAGCCGGGATTCCGGCTTCAACGATGCGACGTACCGCCTCGACGATTTCCTGGCGTCCACCGTAGTTGAACGCAATGTTGGCGATCAATCGGTCATTATTGCGCGTCAGCTCTACCGCAGCTTGTATCTGTTCTTTGAGGTCATCCGATAGGGGTGTCAAATCCCCGATATGCCTTAATTGTACACCATTTTTGTGTAATTCGCCAACTTCTTTTCCTAAAGCGTCGCGCAGGATGTTGAGCAATCCGCGCACTTCCTCGGCCGGGCGGCGCCAGTTCTCGGAGGAAAAGGCATATAGCGTCACAATCGGCACGCCGAACTCTACCGAGGCGCGCAGCACCCGCCGCAAATTTTCGACGCCGGCCCGATGTCCGGCCAGGCGTGGCAGACCGCGCTGGCGTGCCCATCTCCCATTACCATCCATAATCATGCCAACGTGTTGGGGCAGGCGTTCCAGAGGCGGGTACGCGACTTCTCGCGCGTGGTCGTCCGAGTTACTCATGACATCTCCATTTGCTTATGCGTCAGCCCGTGCGTTGCTGTGTGAAGAGAGGTAGGGAATGAAAGAGACAGGAGCGCCAGGTGGTACAAAACCACGAGAAGGCTGGCAGCGGGAGTCCCCTCCCCCTGCCAGCGCCGGATTCAGATTTCCATAATGTCTTGCTCTTTACGAGCACCAACTTCGTCAACCTTCTCTGCAAAGCGGTCGATGAGCTTCTGCAGTTCATCCTGCCCGCGTTTGAGGTCATCCTCAGAGATAAGCTTTTCGCTTTCGTATTCGCGCATTTCTTCCAGGGCATCGCGCCGGATGTTGCGCAAAGCGACTTTGCTTTCCTCGACGCGCCGTTTCACCACTTTGACCAGCTCACGGCGGCGTTCTTCCGTCAGGCGGGGGATGGGGATGCGGATGACGCGCCCATCGTTGCTGGGGTTCAGGCCCAGGTCCGCCTGCAAAATGCCCTTCTCGATAGCCGCGATAGACCCGGCGTCGTAGGGGCGGATGAGGAGCAATTGTGGCTCTGGCGCAGAGATGACGGCCAGTTGGTTGAGGGGAGTGGGGATGCCGTAGTATTCCACCATCACCCGTTCCACCAAAGCCGGCGACGCGCGCCCGGTGCGGATGCTCTTGAAGTCTTCTTCTAACGCTTCCACGGTCTTGTCCATACGGACTTCGGTTTCGCTCAGCAGTTCCTTGATCATACTATCTCCTTGCGTCTTGGGCAATCCGTTGGTGGGGGTCAGTCCCCAATATATGTCCCGCCGGACTCACCGCGCATCACCCGTTCCAGACTTCCTGGTTTCCAGAGATTGAGCACGATGATGGGAAGCTGGTTCTCCATACAGAGTGTGATGGCGGTTGAATCCATCACATGGGATTGCAGGTTCAGGGCTTCCAGATAGGTCAGCCGCTCGAATCGACGTGCTTCGGGATTTTTGATCGGGTCATCGCTGTAGACCCCGTCCACTTTCGTGGCTTTGATGAGCAGATCGGCGCCCGTCTCAGCAGCGCGCAAGGCTGCGGCAGTGTCCGTGGTGAAGTACGGGTTGCCGGTGCCCGCGCCGAAGATGACGACACGCCCCTTTTCGAGGTGTCGCATGGCGCGCAGGCGAATGTACGGTTCGGCGATCGCCCGCATTTCGATGGCCGTTTGCACGCGCGTGACCACGCCTTCGCGCTCCAGCGCGTCCGCCAGGGCCAACGAATTCATCACCGTGGCGAGCATCCCGATCTGATCCGCGCGCGCCCGGTCCATTCCATGGGCCAGGCCGTCGATACCGCGCCAGAGATTGCCGGCGCCGATGACGATGCCGATCTCGATCTCCTGGGCATGGATCGCCGCAATGCGCCGGGCGACTTCCTCGGCGCGCTGGGGATCGATGCCAATGCCTCCTGGATTGGAGAGCGACTCTCCGCCGATCTTAATGATGACTCGTTTGTATATAGAATCGGTCATGCTGCGCCTCCGCTCGACAAAAAGCTGGGGCGATTGCCCCAGCTATGGCCCCGGCGACTACCCCAGGCTTTCACCCAACTCAAAGCGCGCAAAACGGCGCACCACCATGTTCTCCCCGGTCTTCGTGATTTGCTCCTTGACCAGCTCATCGATCGTGCGAGGGCGTTCTTTCCCGTCGTCACGAATGAATTGCTGCTCCAACAGGCAGACGTCCTTGTAGAATTTATCCATTCGCCCTTCGACGATGCGATCCACGACGGCTTCAGGCTTGCCTTCTTCCAACGCCTGGGCGCGATAGAGCTGCTTCTCGTGCTCGATCACGGACGCGGGGATATCTTCCCGCTTGACGTATTGCGGGGACATTGCCGCAATTTGCAGCGCAATATCGTTGACCATCCCCTTGAACTCATCGGTGCGCGCGACGAAGTCGGTCTCACAGTTCACCTCCAGCAGCACACCGATGCGCCCGCCGCCATGGATGTAAGAAACGACCAGTCCATCTTTCGCCTCACGATCGACACGCTTGGCAGCTTTTGCCAGGCCCTTCTCCCGCAGATAGTCCACCGCCTTATCGAAATCGCCGCCAGAAGCCTCCAGAGCCTTGCGGCAGTCCAGAATCCCGGCCGCGGTCGCCTGCCGCAGCTCTTTGACCATTTCAGTTGTGATTTCCATTTTACGCTAACTCCTCGTCGTCGAAATCTTCGTAGAGATCGTCCTCGTCTCCGAGGCCCTCGTCTGCGAGGTCCTCGTCTGCGAGGTCCTCGTCTGCTTCAAATTCATCCTCAAGTTCTTCGTCGTCAAATTGAATCTGCCGCAGACGGGCCAACGTCTCGGCGCTCAGGTATTTCTCGTCCTCGGCGTAGATCTCTTCTTCCGGGGCGCGTTCTTTGCGCAGGGCCAGCCCTTCGAGCGCGGCGTCGGCGATTTTGGACGTCATCAGCCGGATGGCGCGAATGGCATCATCGTTGGCCGGGATCACACAATCGATCTTCTCGGGATTGCAATTGGTGTCGACCACGGCGACGATGGGAATGCCCATGCGGTCGGCTTCTTTGATCGCCGTCTCTTCACTTTTGACATCGATGATGAACACCACAGCGGGGAGCTGTTCCATACCCCGCAATCCGCCCAGCCGCGCGTTGAGCTTTTCGATTTCCCGGTTGAGCATCAACGCCTCTTTCTTGGTCAGCAGGTCGAATTCGCCGGCATCGCGCCGGGCTTCCAATGTGCGCAAGTGTTCGATGCGCTGGCGGATGGTACGCCAGTTAGTCAACGTGCCGCCGAGCCAACGATGGTTAACGTAGGGCATGCTACAGCGCGTCGCTTCCTGCTGGATGCTTTCTTGCGCCTGGCGCTTGGTGCCGACGAAGAGCACTTGCCGTCCTTCGGCGACGGCATCGCGCACCATTGCGTAAGCCCGCTCCAACCCTTTGACCGTCTGTTGCAGGTCGATGATATGCACGCCATTGCGCTCGGTGTAGATGTAGCGTGCCATCTTGGGGTCCCAGCGCCGCGTGCGGTGCCCGAAGTGAACCCCTGTCTCCAATAACTGCTTCATTGTAACGACTGCCATTGTTGTAAAGAAACCTCCTGTGATTTTTGTTATGGGCCTCCGCGCCTTCATCCCCGGCGAGGACCGGAGTTTTTTCCGGCACACCCCCGTCAAGTCCGGTCGCGTGTGTTTTCTAGGCATAGCCCAGGTGGTCATTCTACCATAAAACCATGATCCGGCAACCTCGGAAATTTCGTCAATCAAGGGCTTTATACTAGGCGCACGGTAAAATTTCCTTATTCGTCAGCAGATTAAGCAGATTTAGCAGATCATCATCCAGTTGGCAGATTTTAGAGACTCTGGTAAGATAAGCACGATGCAATTTTGCTGTTCAATCCTGTTTCGGGAGTCGCCGGATGCCATTTGATGGAGTGCCACAACCCTGGCTGTGGGGATACTTTCTCCCCGTTGGCTTGTTATTGCTGACGTGGGGGGGATTGCCTCCCCACAAAGCGCGCCGTGTGACGCCGCTGGCGGCGTTGGCATTGGCGCTGGCGGTGCTGGGCTATTGGGCTGTCGGCTTTGCGTTCCACCTCGGCGGTGCGCAAGCCGTGCGGCCTGATGATCCTGCCCTTTCTGGATTGCGGGTGCTGTTCCCGTTGATTCCCAGAGACGTGGGCTGGGGCTTTGTGGGACTGTCTGGCTTTTTCCTTTCCGGTCCGGAGATCACGCCCGCGGTGCTCGGCTTGTTCCTGGCTTACCTTCCTCTGCTGGCCGCGGCGGTGCTGCTGGTGACGTTGGCGCTGGCCGATTGCCGTGGCTGGGTGATGGTGAGCGCGGGGATGCTTGCCGGCGCGCTCGTTTTTCCGGTGGCAGCGTGCTGGATGTGGGGGGGCGGCTGGCTGGCGCACCTCGGCGACACGCTGGCGCTGGGGCACGGTTTCGTGGACTTCGGCGGCAGCGCCTTGGTGTTGTGGCTGCCCGGCGCCTTGGCGTTGGGCGTTTTGTTGTTCCAACCACGGCCGGCGCCGGAAGCGCAGCCCGCCCCGCCGCCGGCTTATTTCCCCCTGCTGGCTAATCTGGGCGTGCTGTTGATGGGCATCGGCTGGATCGGCTGGACGCTTTCTGCCCCTTTTCACACCGGCGGTGCGACGTGGGATTGGAATCGTGCGGCGCTCTCTGCGTTGCTGGGCATGGCCGGCGCGACGTTGACCTCCCAACTGTATGCCTGGCTGGTCACCGGCGAGTTGGAGTCGCTGTTGGCGGCCCGCGGGTTGGCGGCGGGATGGGGCGCGGCGCTGGCGTCGGCGCCCTTTGTGCCGCCCTGGGCTGCGCTGGTAATCGGGCTGACAGGCGGGTTATTGTTCTCCTTTATCCTGTATTTGACGAACGTTGTCATGCGCTTGCGAGATGCAGCGGCGACTGTTGCATTGGGCCTGGTGGGCGGACTATGGGGCTTGCTCGGCGTGGCTCTCTTCGCCGATGGGCGCGCCGGTCAGGGCTGGAACGGCGTGACGACCGCTTCTGGCAACGGCGGGGTCATTGGCGTCTTCTTTGGCGGCGGCGCCGGACAGTTGACGGCGCAACTTGCCGGCATTGTGGCAGTCGGCGTCTGGGGGCTGCTGTGGGGTGGAGCGTTGGGCCTGATCGCCAACCCGCACCTGTTCCGGCGTAAGCATGCGCCGGTCACCGAGCCGGTGACGTCGGCTGAGGCAGTCCTGCCGCCCGCCAGCATGTTGCCGCCCACCGACATCCTGGCGGCGGAAGCCGGCGAACCGACGATGGCGGAACCGGTCGTCGAGGAAACGTCACATCTTGTCTCTCTTGCAGAGGACGATGGCTTCGCCACACCGCCTCAGGAACCGGAACTCACTTGATTTCCCAATTTGCAGGAATGGGTGTAGATTGTGACTGATGCTTCAGGGGCCTGCTCATGCGTGTGATTGCCGGAAAGGCGAAAGGGCGTAAACTTCAGGCGGTACCCGGGCCGGGGACGCGCCCGATGACCGACCGGGCGAAATCCGCCTTGTTCAGCATCCTGGGCGATGATGTGTTGGATGCGAACTTTCTCGATCTCTTCGCCGGAACCGGACAGGTGGGCATCGAAGCACTCAGCCGGGGGGCCAGGCGTGCCGTCTTCGTCGAATTGCAGCACGCAGCTCTCCGCGTCATCCACAGTAACCTGGCATTGACCAATCTGGCGGGGCAGGCGGAGGTCGTGCGTGACGACGTGTTTCACTATCTTGCCGCCCCCCCGCGCGCTTTTGACTACATTTACATTGCACCGCCGCAATATCGCGGCTTGTGGATTCAAACATTACAAATGCTGGATGCCTTACCGGGTTGGTTGACGGAAGATGGGTGGGCCATTGCCCAGATCAACCCGGTGGAGTACGAGCCGGTTGCGTTGCACAATTTGAGCCTTTTCGATCAACGCAAATACGGCAGTGTCCTCTTGTGCTTTTATACCTTGCGTGCCGAATAGCGTTTCATCTGTCAGTTTATTCACGGCTCACATCAACCGGGCGGGGTGTTGAGTGAAACGGTATACCATTTTGTTTTTGACGCGCTATCGCTCGCTAGAACCGCAATTGTTATCGGGGCTGAGCGCACACTACACGGTGAGTGTGGCGCAGACGCGCCGTGAAGCCATCGCTGCGTTGAGCGCGCAACCGATCGATTTAGTGCTGGCCGATGTCCCGACCCTCCGTTTCGACCTGGGCCGCTTCTGGGACGATGCGCGCTCCAGAAACGCCGATATGCGTTTTTTCCTCTTGCTCGAAAAAGGCACCCGACTTGACCAGGTTCCGCGCTCGCATGGTTATCTCCGCTATACCTTCTCGCTTTCCCAACTGTTGCGCCGTCTGGCGCGGGTGTTACCTACCCATCAAGGCGAAGTGGTTGCCTGGCGCGGGTTAAGCCTGGACATTCAAGGGCATTTCTTGAAGTGGGACGTCCGGCAAGTTGCCCTGACGCCCAAACAAGTGGCGTTGGTGCAGGCTTTCTTGCGCGCTCCGGTGACGTTGCTCTCGCGCGCTCAACTGATGCAAGATGTCTGGGGCACCGATTTTATGGGGGATACCCGCACGCTGGATGTCCATATCCACGGGATGCGCAAACTGCTCAAGCGCCTCCAGGCTCCCTTTGAGCTGGAAACTGAGCGCGGCAAGGGCTATCGGTTGATTTGCTGCTTGCCTGAATTGTCAGATACTC